>CAZIJT010000001.1:0-70008 GCA_964539595.1 uncultured Thiohalophilus sp.
CTTCAATGGTTCGGTAATCATCCATCATTTCTGCAAGTGCCGCTTCTCCAATCCTCTCTTCTTTCGCTTTTAAAATTTTTAATATGGTTTTTTTTAACTTTAAATTTCTGAACAGAAACAACCATTTGTCTAGCCTTCCCGAGGCCTCCTCCAGCCTTTTTTTAATCGATGCCAGCTGTCTTCGCGCCAACATAATCAATTTTCTGTAATTGCGCACATCCTTGAGCTGAATAGCTATCTCATTCATTTTTATATTAAAACCTTTTTATTAGTTGACACCTAACTTAATAATATTTGCAAGACTATTTAGTGTGGTTGTTTTTTATCCTGCTGCCCCAGGTGCAACAATGCACCCTCAACATTTGAGTCTTTGGCGCTACTATGACAACGCAGACAATCAGAAAATGTAAAGGAAACCTTCCCATGACAACGACCGCAAAAAAATCCTTTTGACATTTTTACCATTTTTACATTGTTTTCCAGGTTTTTTCGAAACACCTCTGGATGACAGGAAAGGCAATTTATACGTGTGGTATGAATTTCGTGATCAAAAACTACATTTTTTAATTTGCTTTTTGAAACAAACATAATCTTATTTATGCGCATCTCTATTTCAAAATCTTTAGTCAATGAATTGACTGGCCGACTTATATTCTGATTATCAAGCGCGAGCCAATCAATAAAACCATATTTATCAACAGGTATGCGGCTTTCCGGCAAATTTTCTATATTCCACTCCGCACCCAGGCGGGTGGCTACATTCTTGATATGTGCGTGATCAAGCTTTTCTATATTTTGAAGTTTTTCCGCTTCGGGTTTTCCAGCCAAATGGCAGCTATCACAATTTTTATCTACAGCAAAAGCCATTTCTCCATTATGGCAAACCCCACATGATTTTCCTGCTTGCATTTCCTCATGTGAGTTTTCATTACTCCATCGATGCATGGGAAATAGATCATCGTGACAGACTCTGCATTCAAACCAGATTCTATGTATCCAGTGCGGATAGACTACTGGAGCTACATTTTCTATTTCCATTTGTTTAATGTTTTCTTTCATTACAAAATTACCAAGAAACATTTCATCTTTTTTCCACTTCATTAACTCATCATTTTTTTCTTTTTCTTTTTTTAGTTCATTTCGAATTAGCCTTTCTATTTCTTTAGCTAGTTTTTTTCCCTGCCCATGATAGTGCAAATACCCACTGACCATCGCACTTGCCACATCCAGCATATCCATTCTCTGGCCTAGAGAAACATCGTCAACCATAGCCTCATCAATTAAATTACGTACTTCCTGCTCAATAACGTCACCACTGTTATTCAACAATCTTTCCTGTGCTCTAAAATCAAAGTTTTTGTAATTATATATAAATTGATCTCTAAAACTAGTTTCTTTGCCGTAAGTTAAACCTTGGCAAAGGCCAATTATCAACAATAAAAATACCAGCTGACGAATCAGCCGTGAAAAAATTCTTTTCTCAATCATCCTTACTCTACAGAATTAAATAACACTTTTACTCTTCGCCAAACATTTTTATTTCCGGGCTGCTTTCAGCTCGGTCTGGGTTTTCCAGCTTTCGTATCATAACTATCATTTTCTTAAGTAACTCTGTCGACTCCTGAAATCTAATCGTCGCTTTTCTGTATTCATTTGTTAGTTTTGCCTTGTCAGCCTCAGCTTTATTTGTTTGCGCATTTTTATAAAGTGACCTGATTCTATCATTAACATCAATCTTGTTAATGAATCGTTTCCTTATTCGTTCAAAATAGGCATCGTTAACAATGCGAGCCTGTTCCAGTTCATCTAGAATTTTCTTTGTTGCTCGCTCTCTGGCTCGTGATATTTTCATTGCCTCCGATAAAAAATTATTAAGTTTCTGTAGTGATTTATAGGCGTTTTTATACTCTCCTGCCTCGATCTGAACTTCGATATCATTGCGCATTCTTCTTGCTTTATTTAATAAATTTATCGCTTCATCGTTTTTGCTGTTTTCTATTTTTCCGACCACTTTTTTACTTAACAATCTTTTGTTTATATATTGAAATTGACGATTTATGGTTCGTTCAAGTTTTTCCTTTGACATGGTTGACAAATAATCATCCACCGTCTCCGCCTCAGCCGGATAGCTTACTAGAAAGACTAGCTGGCCGAGCATGAAGATCACCCCCCAATTTAGAGTACGAATATTCATGTATCCCCTTTATGCGTATACGTTACCGATAACGTAGTCTGGCAATTTAACTTTATTGCATTGCCAGACTACGCAGCGGTTATTCTAAATTTAGTCAGAAATACAATTTTCTGTTTTCCTGCAGGCCGCTTCTTTGGCCTTATTATGACAGCGCTGGCAATCCTCTAGCGGGAAGGCAACTTTGCCGTGACATTCACCACAATATTTGCCTTTGCCCATTTCTTTCATCGTCATCTTGGTATCACCGGCTGTTCTCACAAACCGTTTTGGATGACAGCTTTTACAATTAAGCCACCAGGCATGCAAGGTATGAGGAAACACCACATCGGCTAACGTGTCACTCTTCGACTCAATTAAAATATCTTCAATGTCACTATCACCATCTTCATCGAAGTCATAATGTATACCTGATTCATATAATGGATCATTGGGATCAATCGAGCCTTTGGGGATAACAATTCCATCACGGGTTAATTTTATCCAGTCGATCAAACCAAATTTGTCTTTGGGTAATCCCGGGATGCTTAAAGCTCTGGGTTGCCAACTTGTTCCCCATTTATAGGCGGTGCCCGCAGGTTTTCGGCGATCCCCTTTTCCTGCAATCTTGCCACTCCTGCCAGCAAACAATATGCTTTTCGGATCAACCGCTTCCTTTTTCTTCACTGGCTTTGCTTTTGCTAACGGGTAGAAGTGACAGCTCTCACATTCGAGTGAGTCCGTTGCTATCGCGCCATCATGGCACATGCCACATGATTCACCGGCACTAATCGCATCCATGTCAACGTTATTGCTGCCTTTCTCCGTTTTGAATACATCCTCATGACATACTTTGCAGCGAAAGCGAATGCGATGAAACCAGTGTGGAAACAAGACGCCTTCCACATCACCCGCTTTCATCCCCTTTGCCGTCTTATCCATGACGATGTCCCCGTACACCAGCTCTACTTTATCTGTCGGTATTATTGGTTTAGGTTTTGCAATGGCCGTTTTTGGTGCTGCTTTTTTTGCCGATGCTTCTGTTTTGTTTGCTGCGTAAATTGAATTACTAATCAAAATTAGAATACAGAACAATAATTTTAATTGTAGTGCGACGCCCCTTTGTTTCACCATCATACACCTCACATGCTTTTGTCTGTGTCACTTGATACACGTCGCCATTCAACTATTTTAGTCACACCTGCTTATTAAGATTATTAGCAAACTGACTTTCAGCTTCATTTCTATCAAGTTTAAATATAGATGTTATTATTCATTCTAGATTCAATTGTAAAAAACGCTTGAACCCTTTTAATATTATTATTTATTAATTTACTTATTCACCAGCTACGAACATTGCCTGAAAGCAGAGCCTGCCCGTTTCATTTTATCGTTTTACTATCCTCTCGAAGGCATCTCCTTGATCCAGATCCAGAAACCATAATTAAATGGTCAACAATTATTAATATGAGTTCTACTCAGAAAAGAGACAGGAGGGGGCAGAATAGAGTTGATGCCGGACTCAGACCGAGCCCAGCATTTTTGATACTAGCGGTTATGATAACGGTTGAGATCCAGCAGACCTGAACGCAGCGGTTGTTGTTCGGCATAACGCATTTGAAACCAGTCGGCAATTTGCCAGAAATTTATCTGGGTACGGCGCACGCCAAAACGCGCAACAAAGCGTTCATATTCGTTCATAGAGCTTATCGCAGCATATTCATCTGCAAACTGCTCTATCCCCGCCAGCGTCACATCAAAGAAAAAATTGGGATAGCTGCCTTCCAACCCCTTGATCACGGTCATATTGTCATTCTTAATATCTCGCGACAACTGCCAGTTGTCTTCACCATCATCCAGAAATGACGACAAATTTTTATACTCTTTATTGCGAATAAGCGTGTAGTCCAAATACTGTTCATCCCCGATTTTAACCCGAACAAACGCCACATCAGGAAAAACACGAATCACTTCTCCTTGAATCTGCGCGATCTTGCGCATCACTTTATCTATCCGTTTTTCAGAATCATCAGTAACAGGATCAGAACAGTCATCGCAACGATTGATATAATCCTCCAGCGGTACCACCGCCGCGAGTCGCTGCTGAATTTTCTGATATAACTCCTGCTGCGGATCATTGCTCTGGTAGCCCATTACCCTGTCGACACTAAGCCAGTCTTTGCGGGTGCTGAATATCGTCTGCTGCCTTGAACGCAGGCCTTCATACCATGAATTCCTGATCTTCTCGCGATGACTGGTCGGAATGAAGGATAAGAAATTATCCTCCCCTTCCATACGTAAAAAATTCATATACAGACGAGTATTCATCTGATGACCCACATTGCCATAAACATTAAAGCCTGCCACCAATAGATAGTGAATACGCTCAAGCATAGGATAGTCAATCACCCAGGCTGTCTCGGGATAATCACCAATTAAACCCTGCTTAACAGAAGCACTGTCAAAATGACGGAATATCGTCAACGCCGCATTAGGATTAGTGCCGTCACCATCCCAGATGAAATTTATCGCCTCAGCTAAAGTCACCGTGGGCATTTTACTGAAGTGTTCTTCCTTTGCATCTACATAGTGTTTATAACGCTGCCAGTAATCTGTCCAGATACTTAACATATTGAAGGTATCACCACGTTCAGCAGGCAACTGCAAATAATCTGAAACCGAATCCAGAAAACCCGGCGTGTCTGAAAATGTTTTTTGCCGAGGATTGAGAAACACCACCCAAAACCTGTCTTCAATCACATTCAGTGCAATCTGCCCACGGCAAACTGGACCTTTGATAAAGCCTTCGATAAAGAAACGCGCATCGTCGAGTAAAAACTGATAGCGGGAATTAGGTGGGATAGCTGAAAATACCTTAAGCGGATTAGAAGCTATTTCAGATTCATAGGATGGCAGCTCGGTAACCCTGTAATCAGGTTTGAAAAATAGCTCACGATAACGCTGCATACGCGCATCCGACAGGCTATAGACCACATGATCCTTGGCAACAATACTTGCAATATAGGGAATAAGACGATAATAAAAATCTGTCGCGCCAGTATCAGTGAGAGGATCATCAAACGGTCGCAGACTAGCAATTTCATCAATCACCTGGCCGGGTTCAGTGCGCGAACGCACCAGCCGGTAAAACTCCCGTACCGGAGTATTGTCAAAATGAATATGTGCAGCCGTCAGGTGCTCATAAATATAACGACTCACCAACTTTTCTTTTAACGTATTCTGATTCAGAAAAGCTTCCCATTTTTTCACCTGCCGTTGCGCCTCAAGGGAGGCCGCTGGCGGTTCATCCCGTGGAGCCCCCTGCGCTATCCACTGCACCAATGTCCGGTATTCTGATTCACGCAAATTCGGCATGGCATAGGGCATGCCCCAGTCTGGTGTTTTCTGTGCAAAGTCGCTGAACGTATCCATCGTTGGACAGCTTTGTTTGCGATCCAGCGCAAGGCTAAAATCTTCTGATAGCCGCCCAACCCGAGCCTGAGGATGCAACTGCTTCAAGCGTAACATCTGGTAGAGCACAGAATTTTCAAGATTTTGTTCGGGATCCTTAGTATTGACTTCATTTAGAACCGGCTGGAAATCTTTTAGTCGCCATTCCTCGGTAGTTTTAGCATCGATAAACAGGCGCGTCGGTGTGGCTCCCAGAATGCGCGTACCATCATAAACCAAAGCCTTGTTCGCGCCTCGCGTCAGGCCTTCATAGGCGGAGAGTTTTAGCTGGCAGGGCGCATCGTAACAGCCGTGGCACACGATGCAGCGGCGTTCGAGCACAGGCTTAACTTTCTGTTGGTAAGAAATAGGCTGTGCCGGCAGGCTCAGCAGCAGGTTGTAATCGACACGCACCGGTTCACCCAGTGAGGTGCTGCTTTGTGATGAACAAGCCGAGAGCACCAGTAGAAGTGACAATCCGACCACGCGTATCAGCATCGAATCAACATCGTTGTATATCCGTTTCATGCTTTCCATCCCATCATGTTTTGTATGCGAATACATAAAATCCCTGACTACCCTGCAAGTAGACTGAAACAGACGTCGACTAAAGCAGGTTTGATTGTGTTTTATTTAATCATTATAAAAAATATTTGAGCCTTATAAAAAAAATTATTTTTTTCGCAGGCTCTATCCTAAAATATTTAGCAGAACTCTTCCCTTTTGCGTTTTATAGGTCTACGTTTAATCACGGTATCTGTATGATATCGCACACCCTGTATTATTTACGACACAGCGTTGACGTATATCAAGGCAGAAATTTTCTAAATCAACAAACATTTAATGTATGTGTAAGTTGCACCCGAGTATTTTTATCAACTAAATTGGGAGAATATCAGTAATGTTCAAATCAGCCAAACGCGCCCTGTCCCTTGCAGCAGGGCTAGCCATCGGGCTGTCGGCAGCATCATCCGCATGGTCAGCGTCATCGCTAGAACAAGTGATGAAAGAACGCGGCCTGACGCAAAAAGATGTGCTGGCAGCAGCAAAAACCTACGTTCCTAGCGGCGGTCGCGATGAGTATCTCGTCTTCAGTTCCGGCGGTCAGAGCGGTCAGGTTATCGTTTACGGTATCCCCTCCATGCGCATTCTGAAATACATTGCGGTATTTACACCGGAACCCTGGCAGGGTTACGGTTTTGACGAAGAATCTAAAGCGGTACTGGCTCAAGGCCGCATCAATGGCAAAGACATTTTGTTTGGTGATACTCACCATCCAGCACTGTCCGAAACCAAGGGTGAATATAACGGTAAATACCTGTTCATCAATGACAAGAATAACCCCCGTATCGCGGTTATCGATCTGCACGATTTTGAAACCAAACAGATTGTGGTCAACCCGATCATGAAATCGGAGCACGGTGGTGCCTTTGTCACGCCAAACACCGAGTACATCATTGAAGCCTCCCAGTACGCCGCTCCTCTGACCAATGAATTCGTTCCATTAGAAGAATTCAATGACAAATACCGTGGTGCGGTGACTTACTGGAAATTCGATATGAAAAAGGGCCGGATTCAACCGGATCAATCTTTCTCTATAGAATTACCACCTTATAGTCAGGATCTTTCCGATGCAGGTAAAGGCCCGTCTTATGGCTGGTCATTCACCAACTCCTTCTGTTCTGAACGGTATGTTGGCGGTATCGAACGTGGACGTCCTCCTTTCGAGGCCGGTTGTTCATCTAAAGATACTGACTTCCTGCACGTCATTAACTGGAAAAAAGCGGCTGAACTGGTTAAAGCCGGTAAAGCCAAGACCATTAACGGCCACAAGGTGCTGTCCATCAAGACCGCTGTTGATAACGGCATTCTGTTCCTGGTGCCCGAGCCTAAAAGCCCACACGGCGTTGACGTTAGCCCCAACGGTAAATTCATGATCGTTTCCGGTAAGCTCGACAGCCACACCTGGGTTTACAGCTACGAGAAAATCATGGCGGCTGTCAAGGCGAAGAAATTTGAAGGCAAAGATCCTTACGGGATTCCAATCATTGCCATGAAAGACGCCCTGCATACCCAGGTTAACGTGGGTCTTGGCCCGCTGCACACCCAGTATGACAGCAAGGAATGTGTGGTTTACACCTCCATCTATGTGGATTCCATGGTCACCAAATGGAACTACTGTAACGGTAAAGTGCTGGATCAGATGCCCATCCATTACAACATTGGTCACCTGATGGCGATGGAAGGCGATTCCGTCTCTCCAGATGGTAAATATCTGGTTGCGTTAAACAAGCTGGCGATTGATCGTTTCAATCCGGTTGGCCCCCTGCATCCGCAGAACCACCAGTTGATCGACATCAGCGGCGACAAAATGCAACTGCTGTATGATATGCCAGTACCCTTGGGTGAACCCCACTACGCCGTGTCTATTAAGGCCGACAAGCTAAAACCGGGTATTCGTTATAAGTCTGGCTGGAACAGCCGTGCCGACAAACGTTCACCCTTTAAGGCGCGCGCCGGTCGTGAAAAGACGGTTCGCTCACCGGGCAAGGTTGAAGTATTTGGTACCCTGATTCGCTCTCACATCAATCCTGAAATTCTGGAAGTGACCGAAGGCGATGAAGTTATCATTCACCTGACCAACCTCGAACGCGCACAGGATGAAACCCACGGTTTCGCCATCAATGGCACCAACGTCAATCTTTCGATTGAACCGGGTAAAACCGTAACCGCTAAATTCATTGCTGACAAAGCCGGTGTTTATCCTTACTACTGTACTGAATTCTGTTCCGCACTCCATCTGGAAATGCAGGGCTATCTGCTGGTACAGCCAAAGGGTTACAAGGCCAAAGGTGGTGGCATGGTTGAAGGTGTAAAATACACCGAAGCTGACTACAAGAAACAGGTCAAAACCAATATCGACACCCAGGCAGTTATTGACTCTGTTGTTGCTTTCATCACCAGCCACAACTACAAAGACTTCGCGATGGTCGTGGCCTTGGTTGAAGATGCAACCGATCAGCTTGGCTTTGCGGCTGAGGCGAAGAAAAAATCTGAAACTGCAGCGGCCAAAAAAGACTGGCAGAATGCCATGCTTTGGGCTAACCAGTGGTGGCAGTATCAGGTTAAGACCGCCGACATGGGTTTACGTGCAAAAACCTATCTGGAACAAAACGGCGCTAAAAAGATCAAATAGCTACTCGATCTTGATAACCACAGGGGAGCACTATGTGCTCCCCTGTTTTGCTTAGCGCTAACAAAAATGTGATATTTTAAAGCTGAAGGAAGATCTGATTTATTTGCCGTTTGTGCCCACATATTATTGTCAGCCTCATCGCGCAAAAACAGCAGTTCGAAAACCACCCATACTTTTACGGAGTAACAACAATGAAAATCCTTAACAAAAAAATCTTAGTTTCAATTCTATTTTTAACTGGCGCAGGTTTTAGCGGCCAGACGCTGGCACTCGATGGCAAGGCACTCTACAACAACCCGGCCAAGGGCGGCTGCATTGCCTGTCACGGCAAGGATGCGAAAACCCCCATGGCCGCTTTGAATGCCCCCAAACTTGCCGGGCAGGGTGAAAAATATCTTCTGCAACAAATGAAAGACATCAAAAGCGGCGCGCGCAACAATGGCAATACCGCCTCAATGAAAGGCGTAATGGGCATGATCAATGACGCAGAAATGGCCGCCGTAGCAAAATACCTGTCTGGCCTAAAGTAAAAATGAGCCTTGATGTTTGTCAAGGATGACAAGCACGCAAAGTGGAAAAATAACTATAACCAATTGTTTTTATAGGGCACCTGTGCTCAGTGGATGAATTTATCCCCGCCCCGAGCCCGCAAAATTTATATGTAACATGCACGTTTTGGAGTAACAAAAGATGAACAAACTATTTATAAGCCTGCTCACCGGTGTCTGCCTAAGTCTGCC
Organism: uncultured Thiohalophilus sp.; assembly: GCA_964539595.1. GTDB lineage: Bacteria > Pseudomonadota > Gammaproteobacteria > UBA6429 > Thiohalophilaceae > JAADGZ01. The sequence continues at coordinate 9,557 of CAZIJT010000001.1, forward strand.
CTTATCCGGGGTAACTCAGGCCGCCGGCTGGAACCAGGATCATGGAGAAAAAGATGAAGCCCTGCACCTCAAGGCCGATGTCGTAAACGGCATGGACGTGTTTGAAGTCTGTTCGGCCTGCCACATGCCAGAAGGCTGGGGAACCAAAGACGGCACCTTCCCGCAACTGGCGGGTCAGCACAAAAAAGTATTGATCAAGCAGCTTGCCGATATTCGTGCGCGTAACCGTGATAATCCCACCATGTACCCTTTCGCCCTGCCTGAATCCATTGGTGATGCACAGGCATTGGCGGATGTTGCCGGTTATATTGCCAAGTTACCCATGAACCCTGCCAACGGCAAAGGTGAATGGGCCAAGGGCACAGCAGAATTTGATCAGGGCAAAAAACTCTATGATGACAACTGTGTAAAGTGCCACGGTGAAATTGGTGAAGGCAAACAGGAAAAATATTTCCCACGTCTTGCCGGCCAGCACTATAAATATATGCTGCGTCAGTTTGAATGGATCCGTGATGGCAAACGTCGTAATGCCAATCCTGACATGATCAAGCAGATTAAAGGCTTCTCCAATAAGGACATGCAGATGGTGATCAACTATGTTTCGCGTATCCCGGTACCGAAAAAAGATCTGGCTCCGTCTGCTGACTGGAGAAATCCAGACTTTGATTAGATCTTAAGCCTTACTGTCGTACACTTCGCACAATTTCCTGTGCAGCATGAATGATGAGGCAGGCTTCTCTGCCTCATCAGCATACTAAATCCACAAGATTTGAGCGCTGAAATAGTCTAGACTTGCTCTATATTATTATCGGCTCATATAACACTTACCCCTACAGATAAGCAGGTATTCAGCAATGACGAATTCGACACTATCAAAGCAAAACTTGATCGTGTCCGGTCTGGTCGCCGCCGCACTTATTGTTCTGGCAATGATGTACTACTCGCCTATCTGGTGGGTATCCCTGACTGCACCCAACTATCCCGAAGAAGCCTTTCCTGACGGTGTACGTATTCAGTTTCACATGAATGGCGTCTTCAACGGCTGTCGGAAAATAGATAATGTCGAGATTGTCGAAGATGAAGCGCTCGACTGTGTACACGAGATGGATACCATTAACCACTACGTTGGCATGTATCCGATTGCCGCCGGTGGCCCGGTAGAACGCGCCTTCTCCCAGTTCCTGATTGTTTTCCTCGCGGTGATGCTGGTGGGTTTTGTTACCACCCATCCAAAATTACGCATGACTATTCTCGGCGGTGGCTTTGCGGCCATATTTTTGTGGATGTATCTCACCATGTATAGCGACGATGGCATCGCACTTGAAAACGGCGGCTTCATTTATGCCATGGTCAACTCACTGGATCAAGATGCCAGTGACAAAGATGCTAGCGCCGCTGATCTGGATGCCGGAGCCGCCTTGATCGCGCGGATGAAAGAATCCCTAAAAGCCTCCGGTGTAGAAGTTGAGGAAGATGAAATAAAGGAATACAGCAGTGACAAGCAACGTCTGTTGGACTCGATTCGTATTACTTTTGAGAAGGGTCAACAAAATCAGGATCCCTCTCTGCGCGAAGCCTGGAACGGTAGCGCCTATCAGGTGATGGGCTGGCACTATGGCAAGAGTCTAGGACGTTACTTCAATAATCAGGAAGAAATCGTGCCCATGGTCAAGACTCTTAAGCTGGCCATTAACGTGGTCTTCGTCGGTTTATCTGCGGCCATGTTGTTTCTGCTTATTGCCACCCGCCGCACAGGCAATCTGTTTTACTGGCTGCTGATCGTGGTGCCGCTGGCACTGCCGTTTTTCTTCGTCGTGGAATATGCCGCCTGGCTCTGGTGGTTCGGCCATAGCCTGAATGAAATGGGTGCGTTTACCGTCAAACCCTTTATGCCCACGGTATTTGGTCAGGGCAAGGTGGCACAGTTCAGCACCCATTCTTATCCAGATATCGGTTTCTTGCTGATGCTGGTCTTTTCAGTATTGCTGTCTGCCGCCGCGCTGGTGCGCCGTCGTCAGCTCAAAGAGAATGACAATACCCTGTAGGTACGGCTTGTAGGTTCGACTTCAGTCGTACATCGGTAGTTAGCCGTTCCTACAGCGAATTAACCCTCAGATAGATAACAGGAATCATCTTTGCGACCGAGTATTTATTTTTTCAGCCTCACCTTACTGAGCATTGTATTCAACACAACGTTCAGTAATAGCGATGCCAAAGAAACTAATTCTAACTATCCACCCCTACAACCGCTCATCGATGCCGCTAAAGCCGGTGACACGGTCATCCCCCCTCCCGGTATTTATGCCGGCCCGGTAACTATCGAACGTCCCATCACTCTGGACGGCCAGAACAAGGTCACCATCGATGCCGGTGGTAAAGGTTCAGTTATCTATCTGGATACCGATGGTGGCAGCGTGCGCAACCTGCGCCTGATTAACTCAGGTGAATCACATAACGACATTGATGCCGGTGTGCAGGTGCGCGGTAATTTCAACGTCATCAAAGATAACGTTATTGAAAACACCCTGTTCGGCATCGATCTGCAACAATCAGAAAGTAATATTATTCGTCGCAACCACATCAGTTCACAGGATCATGCGCTAGGGATGCGCGGTGACGCGATTCGGTTATGGTATAGCTTTAAGAACAAGATCACTGATAATGTGATCGACCGTTCCCGCGACTTTGTAGTCTGGTATTCAGCGGACAATCACATCGCCCGCAACCGTGTGACCAATGGCCGCTATTCCCTGCATTTTATGTATTCGCGTTATAACCTGATTGAAGATAATAAATTTTTAAATAACGCCGTAGGTATTTTTCTGATGTATTCCGATGGTGTGATTCTGCGTCGAAATGAAATCACCCATGCCACCGGTGCCAGCGGTATCGGTATCGGCTTTAAGGAAACATCGGGGTTAATACTGGAAGATAATAAAATCATGTACTGTTCCACCGGGCTTTATCTTGATGTCTCCCCCTATGATCCCGATGCAATCAATTTAATGAAAAATAATCTGGTCGCCTTTAATGCCATTGGCATTCGTTTTCTTAACGACTGGAAAGGCAATCAGTTTATAAAAAACCAGTTCAAGGGCAACATCACCCCTATTGCCGTCTCCGGCGGCGGCTCGGCCAATCGCAATCTCTGGCAGGATAATTACTGGGATGGTTATGAAGGGTTTGATCTTGATCACAATGGCGTGGGCGACACGCCGCATGAAATATACTCCTATTCCGACCGACTCTGGATCGATGTACCCGGCGCACAATTTTTCAAAGGCTCGGCTATTCTTGAAGTCATCGACTTTCTCGAACGTCTGGCTCCCTTCAGCGATCCTGTGCTGATGATGCGGGATAAAACCCCGCAAATGGTAAGCCGTGAGGATCTTGCCGCATGAGCTCGCCAGCCCCACCTAAATCCCAGCCCAAACCTAAAATCAGCAACCGCCGTGCGCAACAAGCACGGCGTCGTTTCCTGCGTTCAATCGGCATGGGCGCGGGTATTGTGGGCGTAGCGATGCTGGGCTACTACCCGGTCGCCAGTCAATCTTTCCCTCGCCTGCGTCCCCCCGGTGCATTGGCCGAAAAAGAATACCTCGCCTCCTGCATTAAATGCGGTCAGTGCGTACAGGTTTGCCCGGTCAAGGCTATCGAACTGGCCGATGCTGAAGACGGCTTTGGTCTCGGTGCTGCCTGGATCGACCCGCGTAAACAGGGCTGTGATTTTTCCTGCGACGGTTTACAGTGCGTGCTTGCCTGCCCTACCGGTGCGCTCACCCATGAAACCGATTACCCACATGAAGTTCATATTGGCATAGCTCGACTGGATAAACCTAAACTTTGTCTGGCCGTTAATGGCCAGGGATTCAAGGGTAAAATTCGCGATGCTAATTTTCAGGGTCGCTTTCGCTATAATGAAATTGATCGCTGGAATCCGATCCCGGTGCGGGATCGAGATTTCGATCTGGAAATATGCGATCTCTGCGTGCGCCACTGCCCCATCGAAATTCGCCTCGCCCAGTGTGAAGCGGGCAAGCCACCGTCTGGAGATGAAAATCAGTGTCCTCCCCAACATGCGATCAAACTTGAACCCATTGTTAGTAACGATGGCCTGACCCGAATGAAGCCGGTCATCCTTGATGGCTGTGTCGGCTGCGGTGCCTGTGAAATGGTTTGCCCGACCGAGCCTGCCGCGATTGTAATTGACGTTGAAAGTATCTTGAAGGCCTGAGTTATGAATCTGTTTAAAGAATCCTTCATGCAGCTCATTGGCCGTGTACCAACCCGCCCCTCGAAAGAAGACATCACACCTAAGGCAATCAAAGTCCACTTCAGAAAAAAAGGTGAGAAATTTGACGCGGATGAAGCGCGGCGATTACATGCCGAGCATGACAGTAAAAAATGGTTGCGCCGACGCTGGGCAACGCTTATCTCTATCAATCTGTTATTCGTGGTTTCTTATTATCTCGACATACAGTTGCTCGAAGGTGCGCTAACTGCCTCACGTTTTTTAGGCTTTCATATGGCCGATCTCAACTCGGCTCTACAGGTGATGCTGGCATATAAGCAGGTGTTGATTAATTTACTGATAGGCACGGTCACCATCTTTTTAATGTGGTGGCTACTGGGTGGACGCACCTTCTGCTCCTGGATCTGCCCTTATCATCTACTCGCGGAATGGGCAGAAATGCTGCACCTGAAACTCACCGCAAAAGGACTGGTCAAGGATCATGATTTTCATCGCGGCTCTCGTAGCGTGCTCTATCTGATTTTCGTACTGCTAGCTCTGGTCACCGGCTATACCGTATTTGAAACTATTTCGCCGACCGGTATTCTCAGCCGCGCCTTAATTTATGGTCCCGGTCTGATTCTGATCTGGGTTGCCTTCCTGTTACTATTTGAAATTTTCTATTCGCGCCGTTTCTGGTGCCGCTATGCCTGCCCTATCGGACTGACGTATGGACTGGTTGGGCAAATTTCTCCACTGCGGATAAAGTATGTACTCGAGGACTGTCAGCACGAAGGTGACTGCCGCAAAGTCTGTTTGGTACCACACGTACTCGATACCGTGATCAAAGGCCGCGCGCAGGATATCGAAGTTCCCATCGGCGCTGACTGTACTCGCTGCGGCCTCTGCGTCGATGCCTGCCCAACCTCATCACTGCGATTTGATTTCAAAGGTTTGAATAAAATACTATGAGCAGATACGGCTGAAGCCGTACCTACAGGCCATGCCAACTTTTCAGTATGCACAGGTATTGGAAACGCTTATTTAGCCGAGCATTAAAACATTTTTCACTTTGTTTCAAATTGAGCAATATAATAACAAATGATACTTTTCGATAAAGTCAGCAAGACATTTCGCCGTAATACGGTTCTCGATCAGGTCGATCTAAGTATTGCTAGAGGTGATCGGGTGGCGCTGGTCGGCTCCAACGGTGCGGGCAAGACTACCCTCATTCGTTGTCTACTGGGTGAATATACCTGTGAAGGCCAGGTGCTGGTCGACGGCAAAAATCCCCGCGAGCATCGACGCGAGGTGCTGGCACGCTTTGGTTTTGTGCCGCAGTTGCCACCGCCATTAAAAATGCCGGTCGGACAACTGCTGCGCTTTTCCGCCGCCCTTTGTAATGCCGATGTTAACGAAATGCAATCGGTGGCTGAACGGCTGGGACTCGACCCTGTCAAAATCCGTCATCAGCCCTTTGTTAAACTCTCCGGCGGACAAAAACAGAAATTACTGATCAGTATTGCCCTCGGGCGTAACAGCGATGTGCTGATCATGGATGAACCGGCTGCCAATCTTGATCCCGAAGCCCGTCATGTGTTCTTCTCCCTACTCGCTGAAAAACAGGAACACGCGGCCATGCTCATTTCCAGCCACCGGCTGGATGAAGTCGCGGCACTGGTTAACCGAGTCGTCGAAATGGATATGGGGCGCATCGTGCTCGATGATCACGTTGCTGATGATGTTGATATCAATAGCCAACTGCTCTGTCGTATCACCCTGACCCGTCCTGAAGCCGCCTTTGCCAAAGCCATGAGCGAATGGGGCTTTAATGATTGTGATCATGGCAGCACCTGGGAAGGTACTGTGGCCGGGCCTGATCGTCTTCGCTATCTGGGGATGATCTCTCGCTATGCCGGTATTTTAAAAAATATGCAGATTGAGGAAAAACAGGAATGAGATTTTTTCTCAGCAGCATACTCACCCTGCTCCTGCTCAATGGCTGTAGTGAGCCACAAACCGGCGCGATTGAGCCGCACTGGGATCGCGATACCTGCGAACGTTGCCGCATGGTGCTCAGTGATCGCTTTCACTCTGCACAGGTTCGTTTTACTGACGAGAAAAATAAATCCCGGGTACGGATGTTCGATGATGTTGGTTGCGCCATCATCTGGTTAGAAAATCAAGACTGGCGTGATAACAAAAGCACAGAAATTTGGGTAACGGATCATCGTGATGGTAACTGGCTCGATGCACGTAACGCCTTCTATGTCCGTGGTCATAACACCTCGATGGAATATGGACTAGGTGCGCAAACCGAAGCATCTACTGAGAGTATGAATTTTCCTGCCGCCAGAAAATTCATTTTTGAAAAAGAAAAAAACAGCAATGCCCACGGTAGCCATCATCACTAATGAAATATTTATTACTCACCGCCTACACCGATATTCTTGAATCCCTGCGCAGCCGCTGGTTTCTGGTTTACAGCACCGTGTTCGGCGGTATCGTCGTGCTGCTATTTCTATTCGGCTTAACCGAATCACGGATCATGGGCTTCACCGGCATCACCCGCATGATGATCACCTATATCCAGCTATCGATGGCCATCCTGCCTATTTTTATTTTAATTACCACGGTGCGCTCGGTGGCAGGTGATCGGGAAGCCGGGGTATTTGAATATCTGCTCTCACTGCCTATATCCTTAAGCGCCTGGTTCTGGGGCAAAATGGCAGGCCGCTTTGTGGTTGTCTTTCTGCCGGTTTTCATGGCACTGGTTGGCGCGGTTGTCTGGGGCGCGATTAAAGGCTCCGATGTCCCCTGGATTATTTTTCTTTATTACTCGGCTTTACTGTTTTCACTAAGCTGGTGTTTTCTCGGCATCGGCATGTTGATTTCCACCCTGGCACGTTCCGCTGATGTGGCGCAGGGTGCGGCCTTCATCGTCTGGCTCACGCTGATCCTGTTTCTGGATTTAATTTTACTCGGGGTGATGATTCGAGAATCACTACCCCCCGATGCCGCCGTGGCGTTGGCACTGACCAATCCTTTACAAGTTTTTCGTACCGCCGCCATGCTCCTGTTCGACTCACAACTGGTGCTGCTCGGCCCCACCGCCTATGTGATTCTCGATAACTTTGGTCGCGTTGGTTATATGGTCTTCGCACTGGCGTATCCTATATTCCTCGGCAGTCTTTGTGCCTTTATCGGCTATTTAATGTTTCGGCGCAGTGACCTTCCCTGACCATGAACAACAGACTCAACAACAGTTTTGGCTTTCAACACGTCGATGCCGCTGAACGCGAAAAACGCATTCGCCACGTTTTTGAGGTCGTCGCAAAGCGCTATGATCTGATGAATGATTTTATGAGTTTTGGTATTCATCGCCTGTGGAAAAAAACGTTAGTAAAGGAAGCCAATGCACAGGCCGGAGAAACTATTCTCGATCTGGCCGGTGGCACCGGTGATATCGCCCGCAAAATGGCCGCCGAGGATCGCAAGGTCATGATCATCGATCCCAGTCAGTCAATGATGCAGGTTGGTCAACAACGCGGCCTGACACAGGTTCAATGTCTGGCCGGTAGCGGAGAAGCCATTCCACTACAAGATAACTCTGTCGATACCCTGACTATTTCCTTTGGTATTCGCAACATGACCCACATGCAGCAGGCACTAAATGAAATCCAGCGGGTACTGAAGCCCGGGGGGCGCTGCCTGTGTCTTGAATTTTCCCGTCCCGCCGCCTGGCTACGTCCCTTTTATAACCTGTTTTCATTTCTGGTTATTCCTCGGCTTGGCGCACTGGTTGCCCGCGAACCCGCCGCCTACACCTATCTGGTCGAGTCCATTCGCCGCTTCCCCGATCAGGAAGAAATGAAGCAATTAATGGAAAAAGCGGGGCTTTGCAAAGTCTCTTATCGCAACTTCTCCTTTGGCATCGCCTGCCTGCATAGCGCACAAAAATCCAGCTAAAGTCACGTAACATTTGAGCCGATAGCACTCTTATATAAGCGTTATATCTGAAAATTCTCCGCTCTGCGGAATACTTCATGGGTGAACACGTTGGATAGTGCTGTCCACACTGATAATGAATATCGTAGTATCTCGACCGTCCTCGACAGTCTTGACGCGCTGGTCTATGTCGCCGACATGCAGACTCATGAATTAATTTTTTTCAATCAATACGGAAAATCCATCTGGGGAGATGCACAGGGGCGTACCTGCTGGAAAGTATTACAGACCGAGCAAAATGGCCCCTGTTCATTTTGTACCAATGATCGGCTTATCGATGAGTCTGGAAAGCCCACCGGCATTTATGTCTGGGAGTTTCAAAACACGGCCAATGGGCGCTGGTATCAATGTCGTGATCAGGCTATTTACTGGGTTGATGGTCGTCTGGTACGCATGGAAATTGCCACCGACATCACTGATCGCAAGCTAATGGAAGATGAACTAAAACAGGCCAAGGAAAAAGCAGAGCAACTTGCACGAACAGACGAACTCACCAATTTAAGTAATCGCCGAGCATTTTTTGAGCTAGGTGAAAAAGCATTCCAGCATGCGCGGCGTTTCAACAGCCCTCTAGGTTTGCTCATGTTTGACATCGATCACTTCAAAAAAATAAATGATCTTCACGGTCATGCGGTCGGCGACAAAGTTTTACAGGCACTCGGGAAATTACTCAAACAAAGCAACCGTGAAATTGATATTGTTGGCCGAATTGGTGGTGAAGAATTTGCACTGGTTCTACCTGAAACGGATATCTCCGGCGCAAATGAACTAGCAGAGCGACTGCACCAGAATATTTCCAAACTGCAAATTGAAACCACCAATAGCAACATCAAGTGTACTATCAGCATTGGCATATCGGAACTCCAACCACAACACGAATCACTGGACGAGCTGCTACTACATGCGGACAATGCCCTTTATGCGGCCAAACGAAAAGGCCGTAACTGCACAGTCAGTGCAGACTAAAAATAAATAGTTAGATGGATAGATAATGCCTGAACCAGAATCACACCCTCTAAAACATTGGCTGGATAGAATTGCCAGCTCACATCCTCAAGCGCCAGCCATTTATATTGAAGATGAGGAAATAAACTATAGTCTTCTCAAAGATCAGGTCGATGCGCTGGTAAATGCGCTGACCCAGGCTGGAATTAAAAGTGGTGATCATCTTGCACTGATCACTGACTCCACGCGAATTATTGCACTGGTCGCCTACGCCGCCCCGCATATGGGCATTACCTTTCTGCCACTAAGCCCGAAGCTTCCCGATAAATGGCAACAACCGCTATTGCAACATGCGGGGATTAAATATGTACTCTGTGACAACCACATCAATAATGACTGGGATTCGGATGTTAACGTCATCACTATTGGTCAATTGTTACTACAGCAATTCACATTAAGCACGGCTTCAGTTGAAACAAGCACGTCAATTTATACGCCGTTGATGTTAGCCACAAGTGGTTCCAGCGATATTCCAAAAATTGTTTTATTAACACCGGAAAATATTACCGCGTCTGTTCGCAATGCTAATCAATATCTTCAGCTTCAACATAATGATTTGTGGCTAAACTGCCTGCCCCTGTTTCATATTGCTGGGCTAATGATTCTCTACCGGAGTATTGCGCGTGGTGCCTCTGTGATTCTGCACGACAGCTTTGTCGCTGAAAAGATCTGGCATGATTTGCAGGCTCATCCCGTGACCCATCTGTCACTGGTACCCATTATGCTACTACGACTGCTTGAGGTTGCGGCTGAGCAACCACCCCCGCCCCAGCTTCGTTTCGTCATTATTGGGGGTGCCGCCCTGGATCCCGCACTTGCGCAACGTGCCCTGAAAAATGGCTGGCCACTTTATATGACCTATGGCCTGACCGAGACCAGTTCCCAGATCGCAGGTACTCAACTGGAGAGCGCAACGTTCAGTCATCCATTTGCACTCGAACTCTATCAGGGTATTGAGGCACAAATACGCCATGCTCAGTCTTCAAATGATGGCAGTGGACAAATTGCCCTGCGCGGTGCGGCCATCATGTCAGGCTATGCGAATGTCCAGAACCCCTCCACACCTACACCAGATAAAGAGGGCTGGTTGCTAACTCAGGATATTGGCCAGCTGGATGATGAAGGTCGATTAATTATTCTAGGGCGTGCCGATGATGTCATTATCAGCGGTGGCGAAAACATTCATCCGGCACAGGTTGAATTTATTTTACAGGACTGTCCCGGCATCGACGAAATTGCCGTTGTCGGTAAAGATGATTCTGAATGGGGGCAATGCCTTATCGCCATATACACCGGCCATACCGACACAGAAAAAATAGAGCAATGGAGCCGAGAAAAATTAAAAGGTAACTGGCGACCCCGTCAGTTTATCAACAGCGAAGCGCTGCCTCATCTTGCAAACGGCAAACTTGATCGTCAGTCATTGGCAGCTGTAATTTGATATAGCATCAAGCCACGCCGTAAGTTTGCCGGAATCGCGGCTTTTTGTTTTGTCTGTGCCGCACGAACCACATGTACCGTTTTAATCGTAGCCGAGCAATGACCTTCACTATTCATACAACGATATAAGAGACAAAAGCTGCTCTCGCCTATCGACTCAACAACCATTTCAAGCGTAACTACCTCAGCATGATGCAGCGCTCGATGATAGTCAGCTTCGGCATGCACCAGCGGCAACAGAATTTCAGCTTCACCCAGCAACTTTTCCAGCGGCTGATCTATCTCGCGCATGAAGGCTTCATAGCTTTCATGCGCATAGCGAAACAAATGCGCAAAGAACACCACGCCAGCAGCATCAATATCCTGAAAGGGAATCGTTAACGTATTTCGATAAATCATGGTGTCTGATATACGCGCGATGGTGTCAGGCAGACTGGTTTTCCATACTGCTAAACTTTATCTTGAAACCAAGAAACTCAAAGTTTTTACGATCCTTGAGACTGTCGTAATCATCCGCCACCACACAGGCATCAATAAACCATTCACCTTCATGATTCAAAATACCAACCTCAGAAATATTGTAGACGCATTCTTTACTGAACAGATTGGCGACCGTTGACACAATTTCCTTGCCCTCACCCTGACTGATATTCCAGCTTTTGTGGATACGTATGCGTTCCTCATCAGATGAATTCATCCACTCATCAACACTAATCGATGACATAACTTCCCCCTTTGGACATAAAACTAGATACGGTATTCATCACTCAACAAATTTTATAAACCGACTTTTTATTATCATAAAATTTACGTGGTTATTGTGCCCGGCTTCAGACAATTTTTATCTGATCTAGATCAATACCAAAACCCGGCCTGTCTGGCAAATAGATGCGCCCATGAACAACGGCGGGCGGCGGCAGTAGATCCCGTTGTAGCCAGCTAGACGTCGCCAAACCATGAGCCAGCCCCTGATCAATATTCTCTACCGCAGCAGCAAGATGCAACGTCGCCCAGACACCGACCGCACTGTCGACGCTGGTCGTCACCACACACTCCATACCTGCCGCCCGCGCCTGTGCCGCCTTGTTTGCAGCAGCAGCAAGACCGCCTTCACGCATGGGTTTTAACACCACGCGCCTGATCGGGGGGCAGGATAGCAACTGCGGCCAGTCAACATCGACCAGGGACTCATCCAGCGCCAGCGGCACTGCCGTTTGCGCCTGCAACTCAGCCAGTTTATCCAGATCGGGATGCTGCAACGGTTCTTCAATTGATTCAATCGACTCAATCGATTCAACCGGCAGCATCTGGCAGCCCTGAATGAACTGCTCGGCATCCGCCTGACACCAGGCTCGATTGGCATCCAGCCGGAAACGGACAGCCGGATAACGCTGCACCAGTCTGCGCAACTGCTGTAGCTCTTCGGCCACCGTGGCCAGCCCCACTTTTACTTTAATAATACCTCGGCCAGGCTCCTGCGCCGCTGCCAGCAGGTTTACCAGAGTGCCCGCATTCTGATTCACCGCCACCGACTCGGCGGCATCTGGATTCAGCCAGCCTGCGACGGATCTATTCTCTTCTTGGGCAAGCAGATCAAGTACCGCCATTTCGAGACCACAGCGTGCCGCAGGTGTCGCCACCAGCGCATCCAGCTCTGCCAACACCGATCCCGGCTCACGCTGCGTGAGCCGGTTTATCACCCCAGCCAGTTGCACCTCGGCCTCTGAGCAGGATTCTGTTCCTGCCGCTACTAGCGGCGCGCAGTCACCCAGACCCACATGCCCATGATTATCATGCAACTGAATCAACCAGCCCCGACGTTGATCAAACACACCCTGCACAGTCTGCCAGGGCTGGCGCAAGGGCAGGCAATAAGCTCGCCACTCGGCTCGAATAATTTTTGCCCGCTGACTCACAACAGCCAGCTTGCACAGAGCAAAAGCGCAAACAACAACTGGTATAGTGCGGTAAACGCCAGAATCCGGTTAAGTCCCGCATCAATAGCAGCGAGCCAGAATCGGCGGATAATAAACACCGCTAGCGGCAAGGCCAGCCAGGGAAGAAACAGCCGAGACTCCGAAACCAGTTGGGGAACCAGCAGCAACGGGATCAATAGAAGGAGCGCATAGAGCTGACGACTGACACCTCGCCCCAGATAGCTCACCAGTGTCCGACGTCCGGCACGAACATCTGTTTGCAGATCACGATAATTATTCACCAGCAGGGCGGCGGCGGCGGGCAGGCCGATAGCAAAACCGGCGAGTACGGCGGTGGCACTCCAGCTACCCGTCTGTAAATACGCGCTACCGGCCACGGCCAGCACTCCGAAGAACAGCAGCACAAATAATTCGCCCAGCGGACCATACGCCAGGGGGTGTGCACCGCCGGTATAAGCGTAGCCTGCGGCCAATGACAGCAGGCCGATAAGCAAAATTGGCCAGCCGCCCAGCCCGACCAGATACACTCCACACAACAGCGCCAGTGCAAAACTCAGCCACGCCGCCCGGCGCACTCGCATCGGTAAAATCAGACCTTCCGCCACCATCCGCGCCGGCCCCAACCTCTCAGTCGTATCCGCACCACGTTCAAAATCGGCCACGTCATTGTATAAATTCGTGCCGATCTGGATCAGCAGAGCAGCCAAGAGGGTCAGTAACAGGGGTATAAAACTAAAGAGCTGCTGCTCATACCAGGCCAGTGCCGTACCTGCCAGCACCGGGGCTACGGCCATACTCAGGGTTTTCGGGCGAATGGCGAGCAGCCAGCGTTTGATCATCGAACCAAGCAATCAGGGTCGGCGGGGGAATTTACTGAAGTCAGGATCTCGTTTTTCCAGAAATGCATCCCGGCCTTCCTGACCTTCTTCGGTCATATAAAATAGCGCGGTGGCATTACCGGCCAGTTCCTGTATTCCAGCCAGGCCATCGGTATCAGCATTGAATGCCGACTTGAGCATGCGCAAAGCAGTCGGTGAATGCGTCAACATTTCTCGACACCAGCTGAGCGTTTCAGCTTCCAGTTGCGCCAGCGGCACCACCGCATTCACCAGCCCCATTTGTAGCGCGTCTGCTGCTGAATACTGACGACAGAGAAACCAGATCTCTTTGGCCTTTTTCAGACCTACCGTGCGCGCCATTAAGCCCGCACCTAGCCCGGCATCAAAACTGCCCACCCGTGGCCCGGTCTGACCGAAGCGGGCGTTGTCCGCCGCAATAGTGAGATCACAAACTAGATGCAGCACATGGCCACCGCCGATAGCATAGCCTGCCACCATCGCCACCACCGGCTTGGGCAGGCGACGGATCTGCATTTGTAGATCCAGTACGTTCAGATGTTGCACACCCTCTTTATCTTTATAGCCACCATTATCGCCCCGCACTTTTTGATCGCCCCCGGCGCAAAAAGCTTGTTCGCCCACACCGGTGAGAATGATCGCGCCAATCGCAGAAGTATGATGGGCGTGATGAAAAGCCTGTGCGAGTTCGTTAATAGTTTCCGGACGAAAGGCATTGCGAACCTGTGGCCGGTTGATACTAATTCGCGCGACGCCATCAAGGTGATGATAAAGAATGTCCTGAAAGTTCAGCTCATCGATGTTCTGCCACTGCATGTTGACCTGTCCCCTGTTTAAGCTATTCAAAATTTATAACGCAAAGCCTGGTAGGGTGGGCACGTTTTTTGTGCCCACCCTACTGTTCTAGCGACTGCCAGTAAGCCCGATGCCGGACAACACTATCGGCGGCATCGATCTCAACTTCTAATAATCTTGCGCCGGATTGTTTCAACATAACATCCAGCTTTGCGGCAAAATCATTTATTACCGTCACCTTGTCGTAGACCAGATTATACAGCCCGGCAACCTGCGAAAAATCCAGTCCCGGATCAGTCTGCCAGTCACGCTCGAACTCAGGCAAGGCCGCCTGCGGCAGGTGCTGAAAAATCCCACCACCATGATTGTTGATCACAATGATCAACACATCCAGCTCACGCAGCGCAAGCAAACCATTCATATCATGGTAGCAGGCCAGATCCCCCAATAGTCCAACAAGCTTGCCTGTTTGATTATTTGCAGCCAGCCCCGCCAACGTCGAGACGTTTCCATCAATACCACTCGCTCCACGATTAGCAACAATGCGTAGCAGTTTATCAGCGTGGCCGGAAAAACTGTCCAGATTACGAACCGGCATGGAGTTGCTGGAAAACAGCGTGCTATGCGCTGGCAACGCGGCCACAAGTTGTTCAACAAGCTGTGCCTCAACAATATCTGTATCTACCAGTTTTTGCTGCGCCCGCTGTTCCTGCTGCAAAAAAGCCTCAAGCCAGGCCACTGGCGCAGCGGCAGAAACTCGACTGCGCAGCTGTTCACAGAACAGATCCACATCCGCAATCACCAGCGCATCAATCTGCTGCAACGGATCACGCCAGCGCGCCTGTGGATCGAGTAGAACCGTAAAACTGTCAGCACAGGTGTCGAGATAATTAAGCAAGTATTTTGAAACCGGCACCGCGCCGAGACGCAAAATCCATTCAGGCTGATGCTCGGCAACAAAATTGGCTGCGCGTAAAAAACTATCATAGCGCGTGATCAGCGGATGCTTGTGATGTTCCCCAAAACGTAAAGTAGAAAGTGGATCAGCTAGCACCGGCACACCCAAAACACTGGCTAGTTGCAATAGCGCATCGGCGTGCATCACGTCAGTTGATTCTGGCCCGGCGATAATTACTCCGGTCTTGCCCGCCAATCTCTCAGCCAGGTTTTGCAGCTGTGTCGGATCAGGCTGGGCAACAGGAAATGCTGGCTGGGCATCATCATGACTAAACTCCAGCCGCAGCTCATCATCTATGTCTGGCGTCAGCGGTTCAGTAAAAGGGATATTCAAATGCACCGGACCAGGCAGCGGCCAGCGACTTTCAGTAATACTGCGGCGACCAAGCTGCTGCGCATAGCGCAATTGCGCCGGGCTATCTCCCGCCAGCGGCAGGGCATGAAACTGGCGCAGCTGACCACTGAATAATTGCCTCTGATCAATCGTCTGGTTCGCCCCCCAGCCCTGTAATTCTGGCGGTCGATCCGCACTCATTAAAATCAGTGAAATGGCACTGTGATGGGCTTCGATCACGGCAGCCAACCAGTGTGCGGCGGCGCTACCCGAGGTGGCAATCAGGGCAACGGGACGAGCCTCCATTCGCGCCAGCCCCAGGGCAAAAAAGGCGGCACAACGTTCATCAATCTGGATCCAGGTTTTTAACGCCGGATGACGTTCACAGGCCAGTACCAGCGGCGTCGAACGGGAACCGGGAGAAATCACTACTTGCCGCAAGCCTGCGGCGACCAGGCCATCGATTAGCGCCTGCGCCCAGCGCAGATTAATGCTGCCCTGATCAGACATCAGCCGGTGGCGCGGGGAGCCTGTCTCACCGCCCCGCTATCTTCATTTTCAGATACATTTTCGAGTATCTGAAGCAGCGACCGCAGCTTCAGATCGGTTTCTGCCAACTCCCCCACTGGATCCGAATCCGCCACCACCCCCGCCCCGGCATACAGATCCGCCTGCCGTCCCTGCAACAGGGCGCAGCGCAAAATTACCGACAACTCACCATTGCCACCGCGTTCCAGCCAACCTGCCGCGCCGGTGTACCAGCCTCGGGCAAACGGTTCATGCTGTTTGATCCACGCCTGCGCCTTCGCCGTTGGCGTCCCCGCCACCGCCGGGGTTGGGTGCAGACGAGCAACAATATCCAGTAAACCCACCCCCGCTCGTGCCTGCGCCTTGATCGGTGTCCACAAATGCTGGAGTTGCCGCAACGGCATTACCGCAGGCGTGTTCGGTAGCTGTAGGGATGAACACAGCGGATCAAGGGCACGCAGCATTTGATCTACCACCAGCGCATGTTCACGGCGAATCCGTGGACTCTGCATTAATTCATTCGTCATCGTCTGATTATGACCGGCACACTCACTACGCGGCATGGTGCCACCCAACGCATCGCAGCGCAGCTGCCCATCAGTAAACTGCACCAGTTTTTCTGGCGTCGCGGCCACCAGGGTCGAACCACCCAGACCGATACCCAATTGCGTGCAGCCCGGAAACTGCCGCGCCAACTTTTCTAGAATCTGTGTGGGGCGCAAGACTCGGCAAGCCTGAAAGTGCAGGTGACGTGCGGGCACAACCTTGGTGAATTCACCGGCATGGATCGCTTGCCGAACCTGCTCGACCTGCTTCAGCCAGGTTTCATTTTCAGGTTCAGACTGGATCAGTTGCAGGCCAGCGCACTGATCATCTTCCAGCCCCGCTGACTCTGATGTTAGTAACTCTCGGCATAACCCTAGCCAGTCCTGCACCTGTCGCAAACGTTGCGGCGGCGTACGTAAACATTCTGGTTT
The DNA here is from genome assembly GCA_964539595.1 of uncultured Thiohalophilus sp. Lineage (GTDB taxonomy): Bacteria > Pseudomonadota > Gammaproteobacteria > UBA6429 > Thiohalophilaceae > JAADGZ01. The sequence continues at coordinate 26,626 of CAZIJT010000001.1, forward strand.
CGCACTCAGGTGTAAACTTACCTGTTCGCCATCCTGTTGTAGCAACACCTGCGGCACGCTCAGCAGGGTATTCGGCCAGGCCTGCCAGGGCGCAGCTGCGGCTTCGTCTGCAGCAAACGCAAAGCCCACAAACGCTGCCGCCTGTGGCAGGCGCGTCGAGCCATCCAGCGCATGCACCGCCCACCCGGCTTGCAGGCACCGAAAAGCCTGCTGTAGTTCGGCAACACGCGGTGCATCACCGCCGTCACCCGCCGCCGACTCATACGTATACGCACACCCCAGCCCTAACCTGAATCGATTACGATCAGGCTGGGCGCTGTAGAAAAACATTGCATCAGTAGCGGGAAGGTTAAACTTTGGCACTAGCGTCAGCGGCAGACTTAAGGTGCACAGTGCCGCCGTGTCTGGCCAACACAGATCATCCAGTGCCTGGCTCAGTTGAATTTGCAGCGCAGAAAGAAGCTTATTAATAGGGCAAGTTTTCATGGTAAATAAAACACACCGTTATTTGCAAGATACGCCGGGCAGATTTTAACAGGTATAAGTAAAGCCTGATCCTCAGTATTAGCGGTTAACCGGCAATCATCATGATCAAATTGACACGCCACCAGCCACCACTAATAAGCCTATAACTTATAACAGTATGCGATTGATCTGAAACAATGTTCACTCCAGCCACAAACAATAGTATTCTATCATCTATACATCAAATTTCTTTCCCACATGAGCAAAACATGAAAAAAGTCGGCTTCCTGATCTTCCCACTACTACTTCTTAGCAGCGCCCCAGCATCTGCCACTACTGACGCACAACAACAGGCCATCGACTCGCTCGGGCAATTAAATGGCATTGCCCTACAGTGCAAACAAAAGGCAGAGATGCAGCGCATGAAACAGGCGATGGTGGCGAACCTGCCCAAACAACGTCAACTTGGTGAGCGTTACGACAAGGCCACCAATCAATCTTTTCTCGACTTTGCCCGTACTAATCAACACTGTCCACAGAACACCGACTTTAGCCGTCAGATAGACACGGCCATCGACAAATTAAAGCACGCCTTCCACTCGCACTAGCCGTTTTATTATGCCCAGTATGAATTACCGTATCCTCTGCCTGCTGCTTGGTCTATTGGGCAGTGGCCTGGTACAGGCAACCTCCTTGCACATCGTAGTCAGCATCAAGCCCATTCATTCGATCATCAGCGGCCTGATGGAAGGTGTCGAGCAGCCCGAACTACTGATCTCAGGTAACGCCAGCCCTTACACCTACCAGCTAACTGCGGCGCAAAAGGCATCACTAAAAACTGCCGATCTAATTATCTGGACAGGCGCGGAGCTTGAACCCTTTTTGCCCGAGGAGCTAAAAAAACTCAAGGCCCCCAGCAAGATCATTGAGTTATTGAACAACCCGGAAATCAAGGTTCTGCCACAGCGCAAAGACGAAACACGCCGCGATCCCTACCTCTGGCTCGACAGCCGCAACGCCCTGATTCTGCTCGATGCCTTCACCCGTATGCTGATCGATCTTGATCCCGTTCGCACCCATCTCTATGTGCGCAACCGCGCTAACATGCTCGCCGTTTTATCCCGCGTTGATCGAGAGCTGGAATATGGTTATCGCGGAATGAAAGCAGGCGTGGGCTACCTCTACTATGACAGTCTGCAATATTTTGAACAGGCTTATGCGCTGAAAATACGCGGCACATTGTTAACCGCACCCAATGAGCCGATTAACACTCAACAACTGCTACAGGCGCATGCCCAGCTCAATAATGGTGATTACCGTTGCCTGTTGGTAGAGACGGACGTTAGCGATGCACAGATTCAATTACTGACAGGGGACGCCAACATCAACATTGGCCGACTGGACAGTATGGGGCGGCAATTCAAACCCGGCGCTGATTTATACGCAAAGCTGATGCGTTATAACACTCGGGTAATAAAAGACTGTCTCGGAATTCAGGATCAGGATGCGGCAGATACACTCACTCAAAACAGCAATGCTATCGCTGGTAATATTGGCGGCCACTTTATTATGGTCAACCATCGTGGCGAACAAATCACGGATCGAGACATGCGGGGCAAATACCAGCTGATCTATTTCGGTTACACCTCATGCCCCGATGTCTGCCCCATGTCTTTGCAGGTCATGTTGCAGGCGCTTAAAAAAATCGGCGACAAAGCCGCTGCTTTTCAGCCCTATTTTATTACTGTTGATCCTGAACGCGATAGCCAGACAGTGATGCAGGACTATGTTAATTACTTTGACCAACGCATCATCGGACTCACCGGCACACCGAATATGACCGAGATCATGGCCCAACATTTCCGTATTCGCTACGAGAAAGTAATCAATGATCCTGAACATCCAGAAAACTACCAGATGGATCACACCTCAAGTATTTTTATTATCGATCCCAAAGGCCAATTTGTTGCCCGCGTCGCCAGCAATATTACAGCCCGGCAAATGGCCGCGCGTTTACTGGAGCTGGTTGATTAATTGCTTTAGCAAATAATCAACCCCACGCTAAGCAGACAGGATATCTGCGTATCTAGGTACGGCTTCAACCGCACAGGAAATTAACCCCGTAGAGACTCACTCAGCAATATAATCATATTTAATAATATGATCTTTGACGATGCCTTTTTTTATCACTTGAATGAAACCATCGAGAAATTCAATGGTGCAAGGGTTTGAGCTGCCACAGTCAAACTGGATCTGACCATCGACTCTACGAAAATCATCAAGGTGTGCAACGACCTGTTTGTCCAGCAAACCGAATGTATCTCGTATATAAGCACTGCCTGCGGTACTGCCACTAGCCGCCGCAAAAACCTTGTTTATCATCTCCGATGAAAGCTGCTTCGAATATGGATAAGGAATGTATAATCTTAGTACTCTGTCACCAGGATAAAATTTCACATAATGGCTCTTGCCAGACATCTCGGCCATCTTGCCATCATTTTCCTGTCTGGAAAAATAACCTGAATAAACGACAATATCTTCCTTTTCCTGCTCCGCGTAGGCGAGCCCCGAAAATAGTATTGATACCACGATAGCGAGCAACGGAAAGGCCCTGGTGACTGTCATCATTATTATCCTCAAACTGTTTAAAATAACGTAAAATTTGGCATAGAATAACACCCGGCAAGATACTTGCGCCAGCAATATAGCAGCAGAAACAAGACCTGAATTATGCCCCGGCGCATGTTCAGAACAAATGCCTGTGCTATACTTCTGTATCTGCAAATACACTGTCAATTTTGACATAAATTTAACATCGCCAGACTGTATTTGACCAACATTCTAAGCGCAGCTATACACAAGATTAATGCAACGATTTTTTAATACTGGCTGGACTTTATCTATTTTTATGGCGCTAATCTGCATACTGGCTGCTCCTGTTAACACCCTCTATGCCTCTGAGCATTCTCCATCCGCTACTGCACGAACATCCACACTGCCAGCAGGCGAACTAGCAACGACGACACCGGCAGAAAATAAAACCTCAGCAGCCAAAAACCCGGAAAGAAAACTCTCTGCTTTTTTTAAAGTTGGCATTGCTATTAATATCGCCATGATGCTTACCTTTGCCTGGTGGGCGCAGCGCCAATGGCGAATGTCTACAAAAAACAAGGATACCTAGATGACGACAAAATCATCTTCGCTCAACAAGAGCCTGTTATTATTTCTCATCTCTATGCTGATCCTCGCGGCAATCGTCGTATTCAGGCTACTACCGTCGAAGCAAATACCCGCCGAATTGCAGGCCGTATTACGCATTCAGCCAGTAACATTAACCGACTTTGAACTCACGGATCAAAGCGGCAAAGCCTTTACTCTGGCGCAACTAAAAGGCAAAAGAACCCTGCTGTTTTTCGGCTATATGTCCTGCCCGGATATCTGCCCGACAACACTAACCACACTTGCTCAGCTGGTAAAAAAACTTGACGCCTATGCTAATGCCGATTTACAGGTGGTGTTTGTCTCGGTCGATCCAAAACGCGACCCACCTGAAAAACTGGCCGAATACTTAAATTATTTTAATCCTAATTTTATCGGCCTTGGCGGTGACAAAGAAGCCATCGATAAGTTTACCCGTCAGTTTGCTGCAGGCTATATGCTGGAAGAAGAACAGAAGGACGGTAATTACCTTGTCTCACATACCAGTTCAATTTTTATGATCGATCCACAAGCCAAACTCATCGCAACATTTTCGCCACCACATCAGATTGATACTCTTGTTTCTCTGTATCGTCAGATCAAGAAAATCTAAATTCGCTTTCGACTGAGCTGATATCTCAATGGACATCATTCCGTTTTTACCGCCATTACAGGCCGGACTCAATGCTTTGTCTACACTGCTGCTGAGTCTGGGTTATTATTTTATTCGCAACAAAAATAAAACCGCACACCGTCGCTGTATGATCTCGGTGCTATTTGTTTCCACCCTGTTTACCATCTCCTATCTGTATTACCATTCCCAGGTAGGTAATGTTGCCTTTGCGGGTCAGGGGCTTATTCGACCGGTTTATTTTTCGCTTCTTATTTCACATATTTTTCTGGCCGCCCTGATCATTCCAATGGTATTAACGACTGTCTGGCGAATCATCCAGCGGCAAACAGAACGACATCGACAACTGGCTCGCTGGACATTGCCCGTGTGGCTGTATGTCTCGGTCACTGGAATCATGATCTACATCATGGCCTTTCATCTTTATCCCACAACATAATTACTGCGACCAAAATAACAGGGCAAAGTAACCGCTGAACAGGTATTATCGAGATTACGCCATTAAACTTACAAGGTACTAAATAATGGAAATGGTTTATTACACCGTGGTTGCTGTCCTGCTCTATCTGGTTTCGGACTGGCTATTGACCCGGATCGAAATTTATAAAGGTGCACGCCTGGCTAACCGTTCAATCTACTTTTTTACAATTATCATGGTGCTCTCAGTCGGGTCGTTCTCACTAATTAGCGCACTGTATGAGAAACCAGTGGTGGAAACGAGTAACACCACAACTGCACCAGCAACAGCCGAGCCCAGCAGCGTTCCTGATTAACCCGGGTTATCTATGTTGGTTATTTCGGGCGCGTGGCTTTGATCACAATAATAAGAAAAATGATGCCACCAACAATGGCAACCAGCCCGCCCATTCCCATCAGTCCCATGCCCGCGACTTTCTCAATTCCATCCAGTCCCTGCGCCGCACCTGCAGTTTTACGCTGCACCCCATAGCCGCCCGACCAGGCCAGCCCGGTCACATGCATCAATTGTCCAACCGCATAGATAACCGGTTGCAGACGAACCATTTTCCCTTCTGGTTTTCTAAAGCCGAGACGCGGCAGTAAATGGTAGGTAATACCCATAAAGGCCAGCGTCACCGCGACAATTGAACCGTGATAATGAGCCGGTACGGTTACATTGCTGCCACTGATCATAAAACCAATCACGCCACCAACGCCGAATAATAAAATCGAACTCAACAATGCATTGGTTTCTGCGCTCGCCATAAGTCGATTGCTACCGACTAACAGGCTATAAACAATAATCAGACCTACTGGCAAGGCCGCCAGTCCTCCACCGTATTGCATCAACCAGGTGATCGCCTGCAGATGATCACCCCCACCCACATCAAACATGAAATAAACAACGGGTGTACTCAACACCGGGATCACACCCAGAGCAAATAAAACCAGCGCCACTCGCGGGGTAAGCCGGGGCACGACGCCTGATATTGTCGCCAGACATAACCAGGCCACCAGCATTAGCTGAATATGAACAAATTGTAATGTGTGCCCACTGCCCCAGAACAGCAGTTCATAATAATGTTTGCCCGTCGCGCTCTCAGGCATCCCGTACCAGGAGGCGAGCAGGGCAAAGACGGCAGTAAATGCGGCAATCAGCGCGGTGTATAAACCAAAGCGTATCGCGCCCGCGCCACTGATAATCGCGCCGATGGAGCGGGAAAACAGCAATCCACGCAGCACGGTAATGCTAAAGCCAATCCCAAACATGCCCAGCCCGGTGAAAAAAATCGGATCCTGTAGCACCGGGACATAGTTGTTCATCAGCGGTTCAGCTGCCCCCAGAAACGGGGCGATGACAATAATGCAGGATCCGGCAATCGCCAGCCACAAACCCAACCAACCACATGCCGTGCAACGTGCCGTACTGTTAAGACTCCAGAACATGCCGGCATACCCCAGGAACCAGACCAGCACGGTTAGATCGACATGCACCACCAAGGCGGTATGAAAGAAATCTACCCAGGGAATAATTTCCTGAATAAACGGTGTTCTGGATAACACCAGCAGAATAGTAAACAGACCGGCGACCAGCAGTGAACCAACCGCCAGCATTAACCAGCCTATGCCGATTTGGGTGCTGGCGTGATCATCCGGCACATCCAGTGAAAAACTGTCTAGCAAGGCATTTGGAGTGTATTCTGTTTTCATGTTATCTCGCGTTCGCGTATTGAATCCCGCTAACAGATACCACTGCCAGACAGAAAAAGAGGATTAAAATACGAGGCCGAATGGTAACAAAGTCGGGTTCAGAACGACACAGCGATTGTGGATCAAACCAGCCTTTGCTAAACGCGCTGTTTTAGCTTTCAGCTATTTAATCGTAAACTGACCCGCACCAGAAATGAATTCAACAATAACGTGCTGCTCAGGTTTGAGGTCAACATCCTGCTCAAGTTTGTAGATGGGACCATCAACATTCACATCATCATTAAGCCAGGCAAGCAGGCGATGCTTTCCCGCCGGCACCTTAATGTTGTGATAAATATCGATACCCTGATCTTTAAACAACCCAAGTGGCATGGCTGTTTTATTGAAAATCACCTCACCGTCCATCTGCAATTCCATCGTGATCGACGAGCGCTCACGGCTGCACTCCATAGGCTTGCGCATGTTGGGCGCAAGTTTGAGTAATTCTTCCTGAGTCAAGCGCCTGCATTCATCCACATGTTTGCCCACATGCCCCAGGGTAAAGGTAATCAGTGACTGATCTTTATCAAGTTGATGATAGGTAGGGTACAGGGAAAAATACCACACCAGTCCCATAAACAGACTGTAGTTAAAAATTTGAAGCGGTATCCGTAAAAAAAACTTATTCATGACCAGCCTCACTGGCGCTCGCCTGCTCACGCTTTAGTTGTGCCAGTTTGTGCTGAAATAAATCCAGCTCCTTGCGCAATTTTTTGCAGTCCGTCTCCACCGCCCTGAAAACATTAATGCGCAGGCGATCAGCTCGCTTGCGTAAACTCGGTTGACGCGATCCGTCAAAACGTTCATCAAACCAGCGGTTACCATGGCGGTAATAACAATCACCTGTACGACAACCGGTAACAAAAACACCATCCGCACCCTGCTTGAGGGCGTATTCGATCATCGTGGGCGGGATCATGCCAACACAGAAATAACTAATCACCGCAATATTAGAAGACTTTAGACCGGCAAAATCGATGGCATTATCACAACCAAATACCACTACCTTGTTCTCACCTTGAAGCTGGGCAACCGCCGAGCTGACATGCGTGCGGATATCATTGACCGGTTCCTGCGGCATATCGATACCCGTCACCAGTTCTTTTTTCGCATGTCGGAAAGGATTAGATGAGTGACAGGATCCCACGCAAATTCCACAAGCGGCACACAAATCCTCATGCACAACCACTTCATGCTCCCAGCGCGCGCCATCGGTGCGCTTCTGCACACTGATAGCGTCGAAAGGGCAATCCATGGCACATTGCTCACAGCCATTACATTCATCCAGATGCACCTCGGCGGCGGCACCCGTCTTTTTCGGTGGCAACCAGGGCATCAACATTAGAAACACCGTAACGCCGATAGTTAAAACCCAAACCTGTCCAGTTGACCAGTTATCCAGCAGCGGATAAATATTTAAATAAAACCAGTCAATATTCAGCTCCGCCGATGTTTTGCTAATATCCGCCACCTCGTGACTCACTGCCGGGACTATCAATGAGAGGCTCAGTAAGGCAATAAAACTGCCCACCGCCAGCCCTCTTGGGGCAATAATAGAAACATCGGAAAGGCGCTTAACATGAATCCACAAGGCAAAGGCGAGGAAGACTGGTTGACCCAGTAGGTGCAAAAATCCCATCAGGGTAAAAAAGCGATCATTAATCTGGCTTTCAAGAAAATTGCGTGACATCGAGGCGGGTAAAAGCGGCAGGGCGTCCATCAGCTGGGATGACTTGATCGCAACATAAAACGCCAGCTCATCCCACACCAGCCAGTAACCCGTAATCCCCAGGGTCACGACAAACCAGAGCAACGGTACTCCAGTTACCCAGGAAAACCAGCGAAATCCCCGATAACGATCCAGCGAAAATTCCCTGAACATATGCAAAATAATGGTGATCACCACGGCATCAGATGCATAGCGATGCAGGCTGCGCATAACACCCGCCGCATACCATTGCTCGTTTGTCATATATTCTACGGACGCATACGCACCCGAAAGACTGGTATCAAAAAAGATAAACAGGTAGAGGCCGCTAACAAAGACTACCCAGAAAAAAAAGAAGGCCAGGGTTCCGAGGTGATAAAGTGGGTTCCACTCATTTCCAAAGGAAATATTAAACCAGTTTTCCAGTGCCAGATAACCGCGTTTGGCCGGATTGATATAACTCAAAATCAATGTCCCCTGAGATTGCAGATGTTCATGATAATTCCGAGTAGAATAGTATGGATTTTAGTCGCTGGGACGCAAAGTGTCTTTGATCTTTATCAAATGCCGGGTGGCCGTTTGCCGTACCGGTATTCACGCACAATAAAAACAATCGTGTAGATGATAATCGACAGGCCGATAAACATGCCGATGAAAAGCGAATAATCAAACTGGTAGCTGTCAGTGAAGGGATCATAGGTGGTACAGAAGAAACGTACATCGTCCACCAGGCTGGAAAAAAAGCTCTGACTGGGTTTGGGCTGTCCCAGCACCAGTTCCATCAGGGGTTCAACCAGCAACTGGGTATCAAAAACCTCACCATAGACCTGGCGATAAATTTTACCTGTTGCATCGACCACGGTTGCCTGCACGACATGATCAAAACCATTGGGGGAAGAAAAGAATTTAAACCCCAGTTCTTTGGTTAACGCAGAAATGGTCTTCCTGTCAGCGCTGAGCAAGTGCCAGTTACTGTTGTCGATTCCCTGTTTTTTGGCAAAATTCTGCATCGCCTGTGGATTGTCATATTGCACATCAAAGCCAATAACTGCAACGGAAAAACTGTCATCCCCCAATGCCTCACGCGCCTTCTCCACTACACTCGAAAGGTGGCGAATGGTCATCGGACAGATTGCGTAACAGCTAGTGTAAACCATGCTGATCACCAGCGGCTTACCTAAAAAAATCTCAGTGGATACTGCCCGGCTATGCTCATCGGTCAAAGAAAAATGACTCAGAGTGCGCCCTATCGCATCCTGACTGGCCTGCAAGGCAGACTTGTACTGAAATTTCTGAATAGATTTCTGCGGGGGGACTATATCTTCAGAAGTAGCGTGCGCATACAGCGCAGGAAGCATGAGCAACAGGGCGAGAAAAACTGAACGGATACTGAGAATCAGAGGCCGTGTTATTGAGGTGGTAAAAAACATCAACCACCGTTGGGTCACAAAACAACTACATCAAGAACTGCGAAAAGCAGCAAGCTAACCAGTTGCACCAGTGATGCGAAAAAGTTTCGCATGGCCATCTTGGGCGTGGTATCTCCCACTAGCAGGATGCTCCGATAAATGAAGTAACTGCCACCCAAAAGTGCGCCCGCCAGATAAAGCCAACCCAGACCGTAAAAAAATGGAACCACTGAAACACTTACCAGAAGGATGGCATTCCAGAGAACCGCCTTCGCGGCCGCTTTATCGCCTTTTACAACCGGCAGCATAGGAATGCCCGCCGCCGCATAATCTTTGTGCTTGGCAATCGCCAGACTCCAGAAGTGCGGTGGTGTCCAGAGAAACAGCACCATTGCTAACGTAATCGGAATAGGCCCCAGATTCGGATCAACCACTGCAGCGCCTGCAAGCACGGCAAAGCTTCCCGATGCGCCGCCAATAATGATGTTGATCCAGGTGCGTCGTTTTAACCACACGGTATAAACAATGGCATAGAAAAAAGCACCCAGAAAAATAAATAATGCCGCCATTCCATTGAGGGTGTACGCTGCTGCGCCGATACCCACTACCAGCATCAGTAGTATTGTCGACAACCAGACAGGATTACTACTGGAAAACTCACCCGTAACAAAGGGACGGTTTCGCGTGCGTTCCATAAGCCCGTCATAATCACGCTCATAGTACTGATTAAACGCGCCCGCACTGCTGGAGGCCATGAGTATTGTCAAAGCCAGTACCGCGACCTGCCATGCAGGAACAGCATCCCCAGGGGTAACAATCATCGCAACAACGGCAGTAATCGTCATGACGACACCGATGCGAATTTTGAAAAGATTAATAAGTTGCCCGACCATGTTAGCCTTATATTCTAGTTATATATTCTAGTGTTACTTCTAGCTAGCGTTACTTCTAGCGGTGCAGATAGTACAACTCAGAAGGATATTATTTAAGGACGCTCTGATTAGTCCCGTCGTTCGTGATTCCGTCATTCATGGTGAGCCTGTTGTAAATAACCTCGAACGGGGCTCAGGGAGAACGGAATTAATCAGAGCGTCCCTAAATAAACAGAGGCTGGGCAGCGGTTATTACGCTGCCCAACGCCTGCCTCAACTACTAACCACCCATCGGCCAGACCGAGGCCAGATACTTCCAGTTAATGAAGTAGTAAACCACGAAGGTTACTAGCAGCAAGATCGCCAGGGCGAAGGTTCCCGGAGCTTCGAAGCCAGAGCCGTGATGTTCTTCTTTCGGCTTGGGTGCCATTTCCAGTCTTTCAGGTTTGGCAATATTATAAACTGATGCTGCCAATGGCTTGCCAATGAAGCACTCCAGGAAACCAGCCGAGGCTTCCAGTTTCTTACCGAACAGCAGAGAGCCCACGGTAATCAGCAAGAAGGCACCGCCACCTACAATGGCGAGCACACCACCGATACAGCCAATGGCCATCAGGGTATACGCCATGCCGGAATATTCAAAGGTCAGCAGAGCACCGGTGAAGTCCATATCCCAATGACGACGAGATACACCCAGCGTTCCTGCACCCAGCATGAACAGAATCAAGATGACCATGCCACCACTGAAAATATACGGTTGCAGTTTGGCTAGCCAGGGGAGGATTATCTGGCGACGGAATAATACTGGAATCAACAGATACGTCAGCGCCATAAACGCCAGCGTTGTACCCGTCACCACCGTTGCATGGAAATGCGCAGGCACATAAATCGTATTATGGATGATCAGGTTAATCTGCTCTGTCCCCATGACGACACCGGTGATACCACCAATGAAACCGAAGGTAACCAGCGAGATGAACATGCCAGAGAAGACAGGATTGCCCCAGGGTGCCTTACGCAGCCATTCAAATAGCCCCTTGGTCAGCCCCTTACCACGTTGAGCGACTTCGATGGAACCCGGTACGGTCAGACCATGAATCATACTGGCGAGTACGGCCAGGTACATGGCATAACTGGTGTTGAAGATTTTCCATTCAGTACTCATGCCCGGATCAACCAGGATGTGATGCGCACTGGCCAGCTGCAGGAAGAAAATATACAGCAGGAACGCAAAACGGCTGACTTTCTCCGACATGGGACGCGCACCAAACAGAATACCGGCAAGCAAATACCAGATGGCAACATGTGCTGACACGTTAATCTGCTGTGAGGAGTGACCCAGTGCCCACCAGATCACGCGATACATTTCCGCATCGATGTGATTGATATAACCCACTGACCAAAGAAACGTAGGAACCAGAATAATCGCGCCACTTGCAATGGTAAACACGGCAATGATGGCGGCCACAATCGCACCAAAGGTTACAATCGGCACGGAACCGTCATAGGTCTTTTCCTGCTGCGCAACAACCAGCGTACCGAAAAAGACGAAGACCTGAACCAGCGCGCCGACAGCAAACAGAATCAATCCCAGATAGAAATGCGGTGCCGCCTGCATAGGTACATAGGAAGTCATCATCACACTCGAGTTACCCTGAAATACCGCGACATTGTTCATGATCGCGCCAATCAGCATCAGGAAGAACCCGGCCCATGCCCACCCCGGCGTAGCCAGTCGGCAACGCAGCAAGGTAGTCGAGGCGAAATGCAGGATGGCCATTTCAAAAAAGATAACCCAGAAAATCAGGGCATTGATACCATGCCCCGTCAACACCTGGTAGAAAAGATCAGCCGAAAGTAGATGCACTTCCTGCCAGCGAGTGAGCACAACTCCCAACGCGAGAATACCGGCTATTAACAAAGCAACAACACCGGCAACCGCATTCACCTTCATCAGGCGTTCTGCGTCACGGTTAAAATAAAATCCCGAATCGGGACATTGACGAAATGCAGACATAACTTATTCCCCCACGTAAATCTTGCCAACCATAGTATGGTGGCCAATACCGCAATATTCGTTACAAATAACCCCGTACTCACCTGCTTTATCTGGAGTCATATTTATAACCATTTCATAGCCTGGAATCACCTGCAAATTGATGTTAACGGGTTGCAGGGAGAAGCCATGCTGATAATCCATTGCGGATAAATGAAAACGGTAGCTCTTGTCTTTTTCCAATTCCAGGATCGGCCACCACTGCCACAAACGTCCCAACATGTAGACGTCACTGCCAGCAGGCGGATGCACAACCGGAATACCGGATTCTTCACGCACCGTGTACTTGTCGATCATTTCCTGAACCTTAACCCCGTATGCAGCAGGCGTGGTTTGATAGGCCTCAGTAGAAAGGTTCTGTTTTCCATAAATATGCCAGATAGGCATCATGGCAAACATAATTAAACACCAGATCAGGGCAATGGCAATCCACACGAGCTCCTGACGCCCGACAGGCACATTCCACCAAATTCGGTCAGAAGGCGGTAAAAATGTAGTCATAACTAATTCTCCTCAAAAAGAAACCGGTTGGCTTATGGCGCAACGGGTAAGGTGACGATTTCCATAATTCCCCAAACAGTATAAAAAACTGTCGGCATTGCTACGCCAATAAATAGCAGCAAAAAGGGATTATCTATCAAGGATTGCATCGCGGGGATGCGTTCGTCTTCATTATTATCTGACATAATGGTGGGCTCCTGTTGGTTCAGTATTCAGCAACGATGTGTTGTTATCATTTTTAGTAATATTTGACGCGGATCCGGCAAGTATTACGATTGTTATCAATTTTTCTAGCTTCGCAATATTACATACTGTAATTAGGCAGGCAACTTTGACCTAAATCAATTTAGATAGCTTAATACCTGATTTTTTTAATCAGGGACTCAATATCCCCCTTATTTGTCCACTCAAAACGCAAGGAGAATAAGGCCGGTTAGCGATCACGTTTCAAACAAAAACTAGCGCGTTTCCAAATGCATGCCCCATCTGATAGTATTTTGGCCGTTTTATCTGCAACACGTCAAATGGGAGCTACGCACGACAATGACATTACCCAATCATCAACAAAAAGCTATCGCCATCTGGCTTTTTATCTGTTGCGCCACCATTTTTGCCATGGTCATACTCGGCGGCGTTACCCGATTAACAGGGTCTGGACTTTCTATGGTCGAATGGGAACCCCTCATGGGCATCCTGCCTCCCCTCAGTCACGCACAATGGCAAGATACATTTTCTCTCTACCAACAATTTCCTGAATTCAAGTTACGTAATTACAGCATGAATCTTGAAGAATTCAAGTCTATTTTCTGGTTTGAATATTCCCACCGTCTTTTAGGCCGCGCAATCGGTCTGATCTTTATCATTCCCCTGTTGTATTTCATCATCGCAGGCAAAATCAAAAAATCTCTGATTCCCAAACTGGTAGGCATGTTTGTACTGGGTGGCCTACAGGGGCTAATGGGCTGGTACATGGTAAAAAGTGGGCTGGTGCAGGATCCACACGTCAGCCAATATCGACTAACCGCTCATCTGGCGCTGGCTTTTATTGTCTACGCCTATATTTTCTGGGTCGCTCTGGATTTATTTTTCGCCCCCCAGAATAACCCTGGCAAAACGATAACCGACGGACTCAAGCGATTCTCCCTGTTGCTCACCGTGTTCCTCTTCATCACCATTCTTTCTGGCGGCTTTGTTGCTGGACTCAAAGCCGGTTACGCCTTCAATACCTTCCCTTTAATGGATGGGCGACTGGTGCCTGAAAGTATTTTTGCCCTCTCGCCGGTCTGGAAGAATTTCTTTGAGAATATAGCCACGGTTCAGTTTGATCATCGACTAATGGCAACCCTGCTGTTTATTATTGTGCCGCTATTCTGGCTGAGTGCCCTACGTCAGGATATTCCGGCAAGAGCCCGGATCGGCGTGCACTTGCTCCTGGCTATGCTCGGTATCCAGATTACCCTGGGAATTTCGACCCTGCTATTATATGTTCCGGTGCCACTGGCCGCTGCTCATCAGGGTGGCGCACTCACACTGTTCACCATCATGCTGTTCGTCAGCCATGAATTGAGGCGCACGCCAAACTGAATAATACAACCGCAGATAAAAACAGGGATAATAAACAGCCCCGCTGCAAGCAACGGGGAATAAAACCTAATCGAGATTAAAGCAGCTCGCGCAAGCCATCCACATCCAGCAAGCTAATGTCATTGCCATGCACGTCAATCAGGCCATTCCGGGATAGACGGGTGAGGATGCGGGAGAAGGTCTCTGGCTGAATAGCCAAACGCGATGCGACCACACTCTTGGGCGTGGTTAGGTGAATTTCAGATAGCTCGACAACATCGGTAGGCAATTGATCCAGCAGAAAAACCACCAATCGATAGGTGGCGTTATGTAAGGTCAGATTATTAATCTCACCAATCCGTGAATGCAGCCGCCGACTCATCCCGGCCATCAGATGGAAACAGGTTTCAGTCGACTGCTCCAGTATTTCCTTAAAAATCTGCATACTGAAACTGATCACCTCAGTTTTCTTAATCGCCTCAGCACTTAATGGGTAAACATGCTTCTGCATGAAAATGATGGCTTCAGCAAAGGTCTCCGCAGGATGGATAATTTCCATGACCTTTTCATCGCCCCCCGCCGAAATGCAGTACAATTTTATCTGCCCGGATTTTAATAGATAAAATCGTTGTGCCGGCTGACCCGCTTCGAACAAACTTTCCCTTGCCGCCAGACTGATCGAGGTTGAAGATTGCAACATTTTCGCCATCTGCCTGTCATCCAGCATCTCAAACAGATACACCTCTTTTAACTGTGCAGCAAGCGCCTGCTCTGGCTTCATGTGTAACCCTCAATTAATGCACCTGTTTACTCAGGCAGTATTTCATAAGACGCCATATTAGTGAAAACCCACATAAAAGCAAGCCAGAATAAACAATCTCTTTTGACCTTGGTCAACGACGATTCTCACTTATTTCAATAACAATGATATACCAAAAATTTGGGTCTATCGGTCTTAAATTTTATAGTCAAGTTAAGGATACAGGTGAAAATACAACTTATCATAGCGGGACAGACAGAACTGTCACGAGCCACGAAAAACATATGGCAGACAATATGTGAGGAACAAGGTCTGTCGCTGGAAGTTGCCGACTCGGAAACGCCGGTGGGTCAATCACTGGTCGAAGAACTGGCACTACGCACCCTGCCCGCACTAGTGGTTGATGGAAAAGTTGTTGCTGTCGGCCAACCAGACAAAATCTCTGCGAAAAAAATTCTACTCCCCTTTTCAGAAAAAGCCTGATAGACACCAATTTCACTTTTTAACTCTCTATTTATAGTTCCAAACTATTAATTCAGGTTGCAATACCACTATGAGTAATAATAAACCCTTAATCGAATGGCATAACGATAGCCTCTCAGTTGGCATCACCAAAATGGATGATACTCACAAGGAGTTTATTGATTTAATCAATCGACTGGGACAAGCTCCCGATGAACAATTTCCCGAATTGTTCAATACGCTGATTGAACATACACAGCAACACTTTCAAAGTGAAGATGCCGCCATGGAAAAATCCGGGTTTCCACCCAAATTTATCCATCGTAATGAACACTACCGAATTCTGGATGAGCTTAAACAGCTTGCCAGCACTATGGGTAACGGTAATATCAGCGCGGCAAAAGCCTTTGTCTGCAATTACCTGCCTGAATGGTTTCCCATGCATGCGGCAACCATGGATCGCGCGCTGGCGCATCATTTGAAAGCATCCGGCATGGACGGAGATTGAATATCTAAGGAGTAGATACCGCTCATCATTGTTCCGAGCTATAATCAACCTCCGAACTAAATTAAGTCTTACTCGCACCCTTATGTATTACCGGAGAAATATGCAATGACAACTCGGCATACCTGTTTCTATAGCCTGCCCCTGATAGTCGCAAGCCTGCTTTTCCTGCAAGCCTGTCAACGTGATGACGCTGAAAAGCAGGCAACGGCCAGCCCTTCAACACCAGTGCAGACCGCGCCTTCGCACACTGCAACGCCTAAAGCAGGCCAGGTTCATGGCAAAGTAATCGATATTATTGAAGCCGCCGGTTATACCTATGTGCAGGTCGATACTGGCAGCAGCCAACTCTGGGCAGCCGGCCCCAGCACGCCGTTTAACAAAGGTGATATGGTTGCCTTCGACACCGGCATGCCGATGAATAATTTTCACAGCAAGTCACTGAATCGAGATTTCAACCTTCTTTATTTTGTCGATGCATTTAAAACCGATAAAGGTGCTGCTCAGCCTCGCATGCCTGAACCTCATGGCAAACTTGCTGAACCCCCACAGACCGTACCAATAGCCAACATCAGCAAAGCCAACAATGGACAAACCATTGCCGACATTTATACCAACAAAGATGCACTGGCCGACAAAGCTGTCAAAGTGCGTGGCAAGGTGGTGAAATTTACTGGCGGCGTACTAGGCAAAAACTGGATTCATATTAAAGACAGCAGCAGCGGCACAGATCTAACCATAACCACCGACGGTGTAGCAAAAAGCGGCGACATCGTACTGGTTGAAGGCAAGCTGGGAAGAAATAGAGATTTTGGTTACGGCTACCTCTATGATGTCATTGTTGAAGAGGCCAAAGTGACGGTGGAATAGTTCATTTCAACACAGAGGACACCATCCTCGTAGGTTGGGCTGAGCCATGATCTTAATGGTGAAGCCCAACCAATAAACTTCCCCGTAGCAAGCTGACGAGGTATGAGTGGTAGGTTCGCCTTCAGGCGAACATGTGCGACCCACCTGTGCCCGCAGGGTAGAAGCCCCACCTACGCGGTGCGATTTAAAAAAATCTTTCCAATCAATCCGGCTCATAACCCAGATTAGGCGCAAGCCAGCGTTCGGCCTGTTCCATGCTCATATCTTTACGTCGGGCATAGTCTTCCACCTGATCACGATTGATTTTACCCACTGCAAAATAACGTGAATCCGGGTGACTGAAATACCAGCCGCTAACTGATGACGCCGGCCACATGGCATTGCTTTCGGTTAACTCAACACCGGTATTATTATGTGCATCCAGCAATTGCCAAAGCAGGGGTTTTTCGGTGTGATCCGGACAGGCGGGATACCCCGGTGCGGGACGAATGGCAGTGTAATCTTCTTTGATCAACTTCTGATTATCAAAATCTTTGCCCAGCCCCATTGATGGCGACCAGCTTCCCGGTTCAATTCCCCAGTTTAGATGGCGCATGCGATCATGCATGTGTTCGGCAAAGGCTTCTGCCAATCTATCCGCCAATGCTTTGAGCATAATCGACTGGTAATCATCGTGATCGGCTTCAAAACGTTTGACGTGTTCATCAATGCCTAATCCGGTAGTCACCACAAAGGCACCGATGTAGTCCTGTTTACCGGACTCTTTTGGCGCAACAAAATCGGCCAAACAATAGTTCGGTTTGCCCGGCGGTTTTTCGGTTTGCTGGCGCAGGTGGTGTAACACCAGCTGCACCTCGTCACGGCTGTCATCGGTGTAAACTTCAATGTCTTCATTGAGGCTATTGGCCGGGAATAAACCCACCACCGCACGCGCCTTCAACCAACGCTCATCAACTATTTTTGCCAGCATGGCCAATGCATCATCCAGTAGTTTTTTCGCTTCCACACCTTTTTCAGGATCATCGAGAATTTTTGGATAACTGCCTTTTAACTCCCAGGTGTGGAAGAAGGGCGTCCAGTCTATATACGGTACGAGGAAGGATAATGGCATGTCATCAAAGATCTGGATGCCGGGCGTGTTGGGTAACGGCGGGCTGTAGTTTGCCCAGTCGATCTTGATGCGATTATCCCGTGCCTGCGTCAGGCTCAGCCAGTTGGTTTTTGCTCGCCGACCGGCATGGTTGACGCGCACGGTTTCATATTCTTCGCGCAGGTTTTTGACAAAGTCCTGTTTCCGATCTTTGCTAATCAGGTTCTGTGCCACACCCACGGCGCGTGAGGCATCCTTAACCCAGACCGAAGCCTCGTGATAGTGCTTTTCAATCTTCACCGCAGTATGGGCTTTTGAGGTGGTCGCGCCGCCAATCATCAGCGGAATATCAAAGCCAAGGCGTTCCATTTCTTTGGCCATGTGTACCATTTCATCCAGTGACGGGGTGATCAAACCACTCAGTCCGATGATATCCACATCGTGTTCTTTGGCGGTTTCCAGAATCTTCTGCGCAGGTACCATCACCCCGATGTCGATGACTTCAAAGTTATTACATTGCAGCACCACGCCGACGATGTTCTTGCCGATATCATGCACATCACCCTTTACTGTCGCCATGAGGATCTTGCCATTGCTCCGGCTACCACCGCCGTCTTTTTCATCTTCAATAAAGGGCAGTAACCAGGCCACCGCTTTTTTCATTACTCGCGCCGACTTGACCACCTGGGGCAGAAACATTTTCCCCGCGCCGAACAAATCACCCACAGTATTCATGCCGTCCATCAACGGCCCTTCAATGACCTGAATCGGCCGGTCAAAATGTAATCGTGCGTCTTCGGTGTCCTCTTCGATAAACGCATCAATGCCTTTCACCAGCGCATGCTCGATACGTTTGGCCACTGGCAGGCTGCGCCATTGGAGATCTTCAACTTTTTTACCGGTGCTGCCATCGCCTCGATATTGATCCGCGATCTCCAGCAGGCGTTCGGTGGCATCGTCACGGCGATTGAGCACCACGTCTTCGACTCGCTCGCGTAGTTCTTCCGGCAGATCGTCATAAACCGCAAGCTGCCCGGCATTGACGATGCCCATGTCCATACCGGCCTGAATCGCGTGATATAAAAATACCGCATGAATGGCTTCACGCACCGGATTGTTACCGCGGAAGGAAAACGAAACATTGGAAACCCCGCCACTGATTAAAGCATGGGGCAGAGTTTGTTTAATGGTGCGGGTGGCTTCGATGAAATCAACACCGTAGTTATTGTGCTCATCAATACCGGTGGCGATAGCAAAAATATTGGGATCGAAAATAATATCTTCCGGCGGGAAATCGAGTTTTTCACGCAGCAGATTATAGGCGCGGGTGCAGATCTCGATCTTGCGCGCACAGGTATCGGCCTGCCCGTCTTCATCGAAGGCCATGAGAATAATCGCCGCACCGTACTGGCGACACAGACGCGCATGATGTAAAAAAGCGTCCTCGCCTTCTTTCAGGGAAATGGAATTCACCACACCCTTGCCCTGCATACATTTCAGCCCGGCCTCGATGATGAACCACTTGGAGGAGTCGATCATGATCGGTACGCGGGATATATCCGGCTCCGAGGCAATCAGGTTGAGAAAGGTCACCATCGCCTCCTCACCATCGAGCATGCCCTCATCCATATTTACATCAACAATCTGCGCGCCGTTCTCCACCTGTTCCCGTGCCACACTCAGGGCTTCGTCATAATCACCTTCAATAATCAGGCGTTTGAAGCGTGCCGAACCGGTAACATTGGTGCGCTCACCGACGTTCACGAACAGCGAATCGTTAGCGATGTTGCAGGGTTCCAGTCCACTGAGGCGGGTTTCTATCGGGATCTCCGGAAGCTGGCGCGGCGGATACTTGGCCACCGCATCATGAATGGCTCTGATGTGTGCCGGACTCGTCCCGCAGCAGCCACCGATGATATTCAGAAAACCGCTTTTTGCCCATTCTTCAATTTCAGCCGCCATTTGCGCAGGCGTCTCATCGTATTCACCAAACTCATTAGGTAGCCCGGCATTGGGGTGGGTGTTGATATGGCAGTTGGCCAGACCAGATAGCTCCTCGACATACTGGCGTAATTCTTTTGCCCCCAGCGCACAGTTGAAACCGAAGCTGATGGGATTAACGTGGCGCAGCGAATTCCAGAAAGCCTCGGCAGTCTGCCCGGATAAAGTACGCCCGGAGGCATCGGTAATGGTGCCGGAGATCATGATCGGCAATTTGAGATCGTGTTTTTCAAAATAGGTTTCGATGGCAAACAACGCGGCCTTGGCATTGAGGGTATCGAAAATGGTTTCCACCAGCAGGATGTCGCTGCCGCCTTTGACCAGACCGTCGATCGCCTCAAGATACGACTCTTTCAGGGTATCGAAATTAATATTACGAAAACCGGGGTTATTCACATCCGGGGAAATACTGGCGGTACGATTGGTGGGGCCGATCACCCCGGCCACAAAACGCGGCTTGTCATCCGTAGCCAGTTCATCACAGACAGTTCGCGCCAGACGCGCGGATTCATAATTTAGTTCGTAAGCTAACGATTCCATCTGGTAGTCGGCCATCGACACCGAGTTAGCGTTGAAGGTATTGGTCTCAACAATGTCGGCACCGGCATCAAGATAGGCGCGGTGAATATCGCTGATGATCTGCGCCTGAGTCAGGGTCAGCAGATCGTTGTTGCCCTTCAGATCACTGTCCCAGTCGGCAAAACGCTCACCCCGGTAATCGTCTTCACCCAGTTTATAACTCTGGATCATGGTGCCCATCGCCCCATCGAGTACCAGAATGCGTTCTTTCAATACCTGTTCGAGTGTTTTCATCAAGCTGCCATCTTTGCCGTAGCGTTTCTATTATAAAGGCGCGGATTTTAGCACGTCATTCCTAAATCGGGTATTTTCAAGCAGGGCACAAATAAAAAACCCCGCAGCACGCTGCGGGGTAATGAGTACACGCTATGACACACCCTGTTTTTATTGTGTGCTATAGCGCCATACGGCGCTGGGGGTTTCACCGCCGTTACCATCTTTTGCCACAATTGCCCAATAATAGGTGGTATCTGCATTAAGCCCCGACACCCGGTAGGTCTTGTAACCCTCATCGCCACCCCCGCATGAAGCCAGCAAGGAACTCACCACAATCGCAGCAAGCAACAGCACCGTTTGACGTCGGTTTCTCAAGCCCCCGGCAAAGGTAATCCCCAGCAAAATAAAGCCGCTGCCCAGCCCCAGACTTGCGTAGGAAACACCGGCATCCTGCTGCTGATTCAATGAAGCCACTTCAGTCAGGGGGCTGCAATTATTTAGCGGATCACTATCGGTACAGTTATAGACGTCATAGCGAACCGCATCGCCGTCCGGATCAGTGGCCGGGTTCCATTCCAGTAACACCGAGCTTCCCAGTCCCTGTCGTCCGTTCACGGGGGCAACAAGTCCCGGACTCGACGGAGGATTATTCACACCGGCGGCAACACCTGTCGCACTGACATTGACCGTAACGGAACTTTCGTCAGGATCATTGGAGGGAATGTCAAAGCTGTCATTGAAGATCCCCGCCGCCGTGGGTGCGAAGCGAACCACCAGCGTACAACTGGCTGCTGCCGCCAGCGTTTGCCCTGAACAATTATCGTTGATCACACTGAAAGGCGTCGCCAGAACATTGGCCTGAGCAACATTACCAATAACAAGATCGGCATTACCATCATTAGTGATCGTGACGGTTTGATCCGAGCTTCCCGCAACGGTTAGGTCAGTAAAGGGTATCTGCAAATCATTTGCAGGCGCTATCTGATCTGTGACTGTAATATCGGCTACCGGTATCGATGTACCCGTTCCGCCAAGATTAAATGTCACTGACGCTTCATCCGAGTCGTTGGATGGAATGTCAAAGCTATCACTAAATGCTCCCGCCGTAACCGGTGCAAAGCGCACAGTAACGGTACAACTGGCCGCAGCGACAACTGTTTGTGACGAACAATTATCAGCAAAGATACTAAATGGGCTAGCCAGCGTATCAAGCATCGCCAAATCACCCATGACAAGATCAGCATTACCAAGGTTGCTTATAGTGATAGTCTGATCTGATGTTGTTGCTTCCGTTACAT
This sequence comes from uncultured Thiohalophilus sp., assembly GCA_964539595.1. Classification (GTDB taxonomy): domain Bacteria; phylum Pseudomonadota; class Gammaproteobacteria; order UBA6429; family Thiohalophilaceae; genus JAADGZ01. The sequence goes on from CAZIJT010000001.1 coordinate 49,018, forward strand.
TACCAAAGTCTGTAGCAAGATCATCTACAGGTGCGATAGAATCAGTAACGCTAATATCCGGCACCGTTAGCCCGATACCTATACCACTAATATAAATCGTTACTGGGTTTTCATCCGGATCGTCAGAGGGGATATCAAAGCTGTCGCTAAAGGTCCCCGTAGAGGTCGGTGAAAATCTTACCGTTAGCATGCAGTTGGCCGCCGGTGTCAACACCTGGCTCGAGCAGGTATCGGTCTCGATAGTGAACGGTGCTGCCAGCGCATCTGCATCAGGGATATTACCAAGAGTCAGATCGGCATTGCCATCATTGGTGATAGTTACGGTCTGATCAGCGCTGGCTAGCTCAGTAACATCGCCAAAGGCCACCACAAGGTCTGTGGCAGGAACCACCGAGTCTGTGACAGTGATATCTGAAGCCGGAAGCACAGTGGCAGTGTATGTATAAATATAGGCAGCGCCGGTACTTGCTTCGACGCCATTGGCCCCATTGGCCCCGACTATTATCGTGTCACCATCGATCGAAACTGAATAACCGAATTGGTAAAATGCCCCACCATCAGAGGCCAGCAATTCCTGCGGAGTCCAGACTCCGGTAGATGGGTCACGTACAAAGGCGTAGGCGGCACCCGCGTAAAGGGCAGGTTCACCATTGCGGTATGCACCAACTATTGCTATGTCAGTACCAATTGAAACAGCACTGCCAAAATTGTAATGAGCCACAGCAGAAGGCTGCAGAAGCCTCTGTCTTTCTGTCCATTCACCAGTCGTTGGATTACGTTCAAAGATATAGGCAGAGCCATAGGAGGTGATATAGGGTGCCCCTGTTATTGCAATATCACCCCGAATCGAAACATAATTACCGACATAGACTGAAGTATTGGCAAGAATAAGATTTGACTCATCCCAATTGCCAGTAACAGAATTATATTCGTATGTATAGGTGGTGGCCCCTAAAACACCGGCACCTACCAGCGCGGTGCCCCCATCAATTGCCACCATGGAACCGAAGTAATCATTAACTACGCCATCAGAGGGTGCTAGCTTTTCCTGCTCTGTCCATGCGCCCGTGGCGGGGTCACGCACAAATATATAGGCATAACCAGTGCTTGATGTAATCCCTGTAGGCCAGGGAGACCCAACAATCACCCTGTCACCGCTGATGGCTACTGACCGGCCAAAATAATCATAAGCCGCACCATCAGAGGCCAGCAGCTTTTGCTGTAGTGCCCAAACTCCTGTGGATGGGTTGCGTACGAAGACATAGGCTGAGCCGGTACTGGTCCCAGCGTCATCATCCATTCCGGCTCCAATGATTGCCGTGTCGCCGCTGATTGATACAGAGACTCCAAAATTATCCTGGAAAGCACCATCAGCAGCCCGCAGCTTCTGTTGCTGTGTCCACATGTTGTTCACAGGATCACGCACGAAGATATAGGCAGAACCATTCGAGTCGTTGGATCGTGCCCCAACTATTGCCGTATTACCACTAATCGAAACAGATTCACCAAAATCGTCACCGTTCGCACTATCATCGGCTATGAGCTTTATCTCATCAGCAAAATCCGCATGAACAATGGTCGGCATGGACATGATAAATATGGCCATCATAAAAACTGAGATCATTTGCTTAATCATGATGAATACTCCTTTTAAATTTAGATTTCTTTTTATACCCGCTGTTGTTTTAATCATGTCTCATTTCTCCTTTGCAAAATCTGCCTTAACGCTAAGTGGCATAAACAACATTGCTAAAACGCCTGTTATTTCCCTGACGTCATCGTTTTTTTTTACTGAAATGATTCGCCAGATGTTTTCCTTTTAAAATTTCCCATAACTCTTCCGGGCTGGTAAATGCATTTTGTTGCTCACTGTCCATGCCTTCTACCACCCCAACAATCTCACTCTCATGATGTTCGTCACAAGCCGATTCCTCTCGGGGGTAAATATGTATAAGAAAGCTTTTCATTTATGACAAACATCCTGTTGTTATGACGCGGGAACCATAGAACAGCGCTATTCGTAACTAAAACAGTACGCCACCCAAGGTCACAAACAGGTCACAGGAATGTAAAAAGATGAAAAAAGTGAGGCGTGTTACAAATAGAAAGTGAATTACTCTGCCGCAAGCGGGCGGAGTGTGCCGTTATTGTAGGTACAACTTATAAGTCAGTTGTACAGGTTCGAAGCCTCTCCAGCTATATCCCTCATACCCGTTCGATTGAAATCGAACCTACACGATGCGCCTGTAGGTACGACTTCAGTCGTACAGATCGAAGCCTCCAGCCATATTCCTCGCACCTGTTCGATTGAAATCGAACCTACAAGTGGAGAATATATTTAGAGATATTTAAGATAAAAAATAATGGGGGGTTAATAGGCCGCTTGAGCGCAGCGTTCACAGTTTCGGTTCAGCGTTTTTTGATCGCCTTTTTTGATAAGCTGATAAAGCTGCTGTATTTTCCCAGAGGGTTCAATTGCAAAAGTGGCATTGAGAAGGCTACAGCAATGATCATAAACCGCCAGTGCTTCAGCACTATTGCCCTGACCCGCATGACATTTCATCAAACCATAATAATATTCCTCAGAAAGCGGATCCAGTTCCAGTACCTTCTCATACAGGCTGATAACCTTTGCACACTGCCCGGCACGACTATAGAAGCTGATCAGCCGCTTGATGCTGCGTAATAGTTTTGTTTGCAAACGCCCTCGTTGCGCCAGCATCCAGCCCATCTGAGTTTCTTTATCCATAAACGCGCCGTGGTAGAGCTTAAAGATACATTGCATTTTCTGCTCAACAGCGTCCAGCCCGGGTGTATCAGACAATGACAACAGGGCTTCCAGTTCACCAATGCTGCGTTCATAGGCCCAGCTATCCAGCCAGCAGAAATGATCGTTCAGGCTCAAGCGGCCATCGTGAATGCATAACATTTCACTACCTAGCAGTTTGCGCAATCGCGATAACGTAGTGGTAAAAGCACTGTGTGCGCTATCCCCTTCAGCATCCGGCCATAGGGCTTCGCTAATTTTTGCTTCACTGACATCGCGCCCCCCCATAGCGATCAGAGCTTTAAGCAACTCGACCGGCTTATTTTGTCCCTTGCCATTAACACTCACAGGGGTGTCATTTAGCAACACGCTGAAACGACCAAGGGAATAAATTTTGACCCGCCAGGGCCAGTTATCCAGATGCAGCGGCGGACTACTGGATTTTAATTTTCGCGTTATAATTAGCTTTTGAATATAGCCAACTTCAATATTATTTTCCAAGGCTTTGATGCATAACTCGCACATGGCATCAGCTCGCCACCAGTCTGTATTCAGATAATTTTTCTCTGCACCGATAGCCATCGCCTGCGCCAGCACGGATGCTCCTGCATCATTATTATCACTGGCATAATAAAGTTCAGCCTGCGTTAGATGGAGATTAAAGTTAAGCAGGCTACTGTTGATCTGCTCAGCTAATGCGAGGCTCTTGTTCAACCAGCTCTGTGCCTCATCATGCTTACCCGATTCAATCAATATTCTGGCCATGGCGAGAAAGTTAAGCGCTTCGGGATAAGGCGTGCCTAGTTCAACCACTGCCTGTAACGATCTTCTGACATGCAGCACGGCGCGTTCATTATTTTTTTCTCGCAATGCTGCCAGTGCCGCAAGATAGTAGTAATGAGCCTGATGAAGTCGACCGTTTTCATCCATGATGGCGAGTATGTTTTCCAGATATCTCGACCACTGATCAGCACTACATGTCTCCAGCGCTAAATAAGCGGCCTGCGCGCGTAAAATAAAATCCCAGAGATGAATGCCGGTTTTATCCGCTAGTGCCAGTCCTGCCTGTACTGATTTTTGGCTTTGCTCAAAATTTGCCGTCAACCAGAAATGCATGGCTTCGGTTTGATGCCAGGCAATCAGGTTAACCGGCTGCACATTATCAATTGTTGCTGAGGGTTGTAATCGTTCGATCACTGCCGTGGCCTTCTCAAACTCACCCATCCACGCCAGATACAGCACATAGTGTGTAGCAATGGCGATGCGTCTATTTTTATCTGGCAAATGTTCCAGCATGCGGCCAAGCCGTTGTGACCAAACAGGCATATCCGGGTGCTGAGGTTGTCGGTACATCAAACTGCAAAACATGGCGAAGATAATTCGTGCTTCAACTTCCGGCGAGGGAAATACCGGATTCTTCTGCATGAAGCTTTCCATCCAGACTATCCAGCGATCCAGTGGTTTGAAATCATCCCAGGAGAAGATAAAGCTATCCACAATCCCTGCCCAACTCATGTAGATGCCATTATCATCCTTGTCTTTATCAAACCGTTCCAATGCATTTTCATAAAGATCTCTTGCGCCATGAGGATCCATCGGCAGGGCGGCAGTGGCTGACCAGTAGGCAATCCAGGCCGAGTGTTGCTCATGAGGAATACAGTTAATCAACTGTTGCAGCTGTAAAAACTGACCCTGCTCAAGCAGCGAAGGAGCATGCTGCATAATTAAGGATTCTATTTCATTAAATGCAGCCGCAGACTGAAGCAATTCAACAGCAGCTTGAAAATGACCCAACGTTGTTAATAGCCCGGCTGCTTTTTTCTGCAATGCGGTGCGTTGTTCGGAAGAAAAATTGTCCTGCTGTTTTTGCAGCAGAAATTCTCGAAACACGGGGGAAAAAGTATAATGCGGATAGGGCTGCGAATGCTGTTGCGTGAAAAATCCTCGCTGACTGAACGCGGACATCCATTCACCACTCTGCTCATCCCCGGTTAGTTCAACCAGCAAAGCGTCTGGTATCTCATCTAATGGGGCGCAGCGCATCAACAACACCTGTTGCTGTTCGTCTAACTGACTAAAAACCTCACATTGCAAATAATTGCTTACCCTCCCCGACGTTATCACTTTATCAACGACATCACTTCCCTGCTGTAGCTGTAAGACCATTCCCCCAACCCAACCCTGAAAGTGCTCATACAATGCAGTAACACTGTCGGCAGAAACTTTGTCATAACCCAGTAGCGGCACTAGTTCGAGCGTTTCCTCTTTGCTGAATTCAAATATCTGATGTTCCAGACTAACGATAGACTGGTTTAGCAATAGCGCGGAGAATTGATCAGGGATATTTTCACGACTAATAATAAATAGTCGATTATTTTCGGGCAGAGATGAGACAGCAATCTCTAAAAACTGCGGCAGAAGGCTTTCTGCTGAGAGTGTCTGGTAATTATCAAACACCAGTGCAAAGGGGAATCCCGGCACTACATAGGCCGTTTCGAAAAATTGGCGTGCAAACCTGTCAATATCATCAGAGTCCGTTAGCTGACAGTGAAACGTTTGTTTGCTATGACCGCTAAGATTTTTTATCGCCTGGCCAAGATTTTGAAAAAAATATATGGGATCATTATCGTGTTTGTCCAGTGAATAGCAGAGCGGTGTAACATTCCGCAGCTTCATATAACTGGCCAACGCCCAGCTTTTCCCCGCACCGGGCGGTCCGCTTATCCAGACGGCTGATTGTTCTGAAGCAGCATCCAGCGCATCAAATATGCGTTTACGATTTAGGCCATTTGCATTCTCAGGAACGGCGTTCCTGTTAGCATCGCCTTTTGTTGAAATTATCTTATCCATGTATTTCCTGAAACCCTCAACCCACTTTTGGCCTGAACACTCCCCCCATTAGTGAAAACAACGAGAAACGCTCGCCAAAATACTGATACCCATTTTACTGATTCTTCTTTATTTTGGTTTTATTGTCTATAAATACCACAACGCTGTATTTTTCATGTTGACGTCGATCAAGCCAAAACCGGCGGTTATTATTAATCTGTCTGGACGGGGAAAGAAAAAGGGATAATGGCTGACAAATTTTTTAAGCGAACATGTCGCTGCTAAACGGCAGACCTTGTGCTACATCTTTGATTGGAGAGCATCTCGCGCTACACTGCATCCCATGTCAGATTCAAGCAAAGAATTAATTAAAATGCCCAAGGCGCTGATGCGTCCTATTGGTCGCGCGATTGCCGACCACCAGATGATCAACGACGGCGACCGAATCGTACTGGGGCTATCCGGTGGCAAGGACTCCCTCACACTACTCCATGCCCTGCGCCGTCTGCAACGCCATGCGCCGATTCATTTTGAGCTGGCCGCACTCACTGTCGATCCACAAATCGAAGGCTTTAACCCTGAGCATTTGAAACACTATCTGGCCACGCTGGGCATTCCCTACTTCTATGAATCTCAGGCCATTGCCGAACAGGCCGAAAGCCAGTTAAAAAATGACTCCTTCTGTTCTTTTTGCTCGCGGATGAAACGCGGCATCATGTACAGCAGCCTGCGCCGTGAAGGTTATAACGTGCTGGCGCTGGGGCAACATCTGGATGATCTGGCCGAGAGTTTTATGATGTCGGCCTTTCGTGGTGGCCAGCTGCGCACCATGAAAGCTAATTATAAAAATCGTGAGGGTGATATTCGTATCATCCGCCCGATGATCTATGTGCGCGAACGTCAGACTCGCGCCTTTGCCGATGCGGTACAACTACCGATTATTCCTGACAGTTGCCCCGCCTGTTTTGGTATGCCCACCGAACGAGAGCACATGAAACAATTACTCGCCGCCGAAGAGCAACACAACAAAACTCTGTTCAAAAGCCTGCTCACCGCGATGACACCGTTGTTATCGAAAACCGATGCGCAATAAATGATGCTGCTTGTTTTAAAAATTCTGGCACACCTGCCCTTGCCAGTGGTTCAATTTATCGCCTGGCCGCTAGGTCTACTGCTCATCATCATCCCCAATAAACAACGCCATTGCGCGCGCATCAATGTTCGCATCTGCCTACCACACTATTCATTTTGGCATCGGCAATGGATCTGGATGCGCAGTCTGATTGAATTAGTTAAAACTTTATTGGAAACACCACGCCTATGGTTAGGAGATGCCGATAAAGTGCTGCAACTGGTGCGCAAAGTCGATGGGCTTGACGCCGTTAAACAGGCAGCAGCGGAGGGTAACGGCCTGATTCTATTTGCCCCTCATCTGGGTAACTGGGAGATGGCCGGACTCGCCTATTCTAGTTACTTGCCCATGACGATCATGTATCGGGCACAAAAAAACCCGCAACTCGATGAGATTATTCACACGGGGCGCAAACGTTTTGGCGGCCAATTAGTCCCTGCAAATCGTAAAGGTTTAGCCTTAATGCTAAAGCATCTGCGTGAGAAAAAAACTATCGGCATGTTGCCCGATCAAAACCCCGGTGCCGGAGCCGGTGTCTATGTTCCCTTCTTTGGTATTGCGGCCAACACCCCAGTCTTTGCCGCTCGCCTAGCCAACCGCACGCACGCCCCCGCCTTCATTATTACGGTTGAACGTCTGAGCTTTGGGCGTGGCTACCATCTGCACATCGCCGCTGCCAGTGATGAGCTATATGACAAGGATGTAGAAAAAGGCGCGGCCAGCATGAATCGCGACATGGAAAAATTAATTCTTCGTCGCCCTGAACAGTATTGGTGGGGTTATAATCGTTTTCGTCATCGTCCTGAAGGCGAGCCCGAGCTTTATTAAAGTTGAGACTCAACTGGCAATAATGAATAGAACCAGACCTTAAACAGTTTCCATGTGCTCACCTGTGGTTCAGTCTGATAAATTTTCTGCACGTCACCTTTTTGCTCTTTCCAGTGAATTACATACTCATCAAAATTCCGGCCATCTTCATTTGCAGGCAATTTGACTCGCTGCAATTTCCAGGCTTCCTTTGGCATATCAGAGTCAAACCAAGAAGCAAAATTTTCGGCAAGTATCGGCACCTCAATCACTAATCCAATTTCCGTATTAATATCAATTGAGCGCGGATCCAAGTTTAGCGAACCAACGAAAATCTTCCGCCTGTCAAAAATAAAACTCTTGGCATGCAGGCTGGCGCGCGATGAACTTCCCAGACTGGTATCTACATTTTCATCTGATTTCTTTCCCGGCTTTAGCTCATATAATTCTACTCCAGCCTCAAGCAAGTCCATGCGGTAACGACTGTACCCTGAATGCACAATGCTCACATCATTAGCGGCCAGTGAGTTAGTTAATATACGAACCCGCACGCCACGTTTTACTAATGCGCCTAAAAACTCCACCCCTTGATTACCAGGAATGAAATAAGGTGATATCAAAATTAATTCCTTCTCCAGTTTTTCAATGAGTGGCGAAAACTGAGGCAACAGGTAGGTTGCTTCCTCGGCAGACTTGCCCAGCGCCTTATCTGGATGATCATAAAGAATATGCGCCTGCCCCCAGGAATACGGCAAATCGCCTTCGACTAACTGTTTAGCAATTTGCGTTTTACGCAAACGTGCTGCGTATTCTGAGCTTTGCATATCCAGAATAAATGTTTCGATATGTTGACGGAGAGTATCAAGATCTGAGTCAGTTGCCGCATTATTATCAAACGTTGAAATAGGAATAACCGTATCACTGTTATAATATAAATCAAACGCGTGCGAAACCTCATCAACAACCATGCCTACCGCAACAACATCAAGATCACCAAACTCAAGATCGGCGCGAGCCTGAAAATATTCATCACCAATATTTCGACCGCCGATAATGCTGGCCTGGCTATCTGCGGTAAGTGACTTATTGTGCATTCGTCGATTAACTTCGCTAAAACGCGTCAGAAAATCCATTGCCCGAACATTTCTTGATGCAAACGGATTAAACAGGCGAACTTCTATCAATGGGTGTCGATCAACCACCTGCATCTGTTCTTCAATATTTGCTGAATTAATATCATCCAGAAGAATACGTACCCGCACACCGCGATCCGCGGCTTTTAATAAACTATAAAGAAGCAAATTACCCGTATCATCGTTATGCCAGATGTAATACTGCACATCGAGTGATTTTTCTGCGACCTCAATCAGCGCAAGACGGGCAAAGTAGGCATCCAGACCTTCGGTTAGCGGATAGATCCCCGATTGATTCTTGTGCTTACGCTGTAAGGGAGCGATAGCTCGCCCAAGTTCAGTCGTGGTAGTCGTATTCGTAAGATGTAGACTGGGCGTGCGATCCGCCTGTTCTGGTAGTTGCGCACACGCTGAAAGCAGGAGCGCTATAAGTAGCAGCAGGGTATTACTATTTTGCTTATGCATTTAAATTTTCCCTTTAGCAATAAGCGGTTCAGTTCACAAATCGTAATCGACAATCAACGGCGCGTGATCGGAAAACCATTTATCCTTATAAACAAAAGCCGCCGTCACTTTATCTTTTAAACCCGGGGTAATAATTTGATAATCAATACGCCAACCAACATTGTTAGCCCGAGCATTACCGCGATTCGACCACCAGGTGTATTGATCAGCTTCGCTATTCACTTCGCGAAAAGCATCCACGAAGCCTACCTTGTCAAATAACACGTCCAGCCAGGCACGTTCTTCCGGGGTGCAACCGGAATTCTTCTGATTGCTTTTCCAATTTTTTATATCAATTTCCTTGTGCACAATATTGTAATCACCACAGATGATAAATTCACGCCGCTTGCGACGCATGGCTTTGAGATCCTCAAGAAAGTCATCCATAAATTTTAATTTATTGGCCTGACGTTCGTCGCTGGAAGAACCGGAGGGTAGATACAGGGAAGCAATGCTGAGCTTGCCCAGATCGACCTGAATATAACGTCCCTCAGTATCCGCATGATTCCAACCGAGACCCGTAGTAATGGCATCCGGCTCAGCCCGAGAATAAATGGCCACTCCACTATAACCTTTTTTTTCGGCATCAAAATAATAACAATGATAACCCTCTGGATGAAATATTTTATCTTCAAGCTGATGCAGCTGCGCCTTGGTTTCCTGAATACAGACCACATCCGCATCCTGTGCCTGTAACCAGTCGAAAAAACCTTTTTTAGCGGCGGCTCGAATACCATTAACATTGGCTGTAATTACGCGCATGACTATTTTCCGAGAATTTAAAAAAGGTGTATCATACCTGTAGTAAAATGATTCTGTCTTCCTTCTCACAATAATACTGGCTCGCTATGCATCAATATCAAAAAGATTTTATCGAATTCGCTCTCTCACTAAACGTTCTACGCTTCGGTGAGTTCACCCTGAAATCCGGGCGCAGCAGTCCTTATTTTTTCAATGCCGGACTTTTTAATTCAGGCCAGTCGCTGGCACGACTGGGGCAGTTTTACGCCGCAGCCATTGTCGCCAGCAAGCTCGATTATGACGTCATGTTTGGCCCCGCCTACAAGGGAATTCCGCTGGCCGCCATTACCACGGTTGCACTGGCCGAACACCACCAGCAGGATGTTTCCTATTGTTTCAATCGCAAAGAGGCCAAGGATCACGGCGAAGGCGGTAACATCGTCGGCGCACCACTGGCGGGAAAAGTGCTAATCATTGATGATGTGATCACCGCCGGTACCGCGATCCGCGAATCCATGCAGATTATCGATCAGGCCAATGCGGCTCCTGCCGGGGTGATCATCGCTCTGGATCGACAGGAAAAAGGTACGGGTGAGTTATCTGCGATTCAGGAAGTCGAACAGCAGTATGATATTCCGGTATTGAGCATCATCAAGCTCGAACACCTGATCAGCTATCTGGAAGATAAACCCGAGATGCAGGACAAACTGGAAGCCGTGCGCGCCTACCGTAAGCAATATGGGGTTTAAAGCTTTCAACCTAAAGACTGTAGGTACGACTTCAGTCGTACAACCAGTACGATTAAAATCGTACCTACATAGAACGACCCTCACCTCAACCGATAATCAGCTTCAGCCCCACCAGTATGGTCACCCACTCAAACACCCGTTTGATCATCTGGTTGCCTTTGATAATCGAAAGGTGCGCACCCAAATACCCGCCCAACGCTGAGGCTATTAGTAATACCGGTATCCAGTCCCAGCGGATCGCGCCCTGTAAGCCCAACGTTAGCGCGCCACTGCTATTCCAGAACAGCCCCACCAGAATCAGCGTGTGGGCAACGGCACGTTTGTAATCCAGCCCGAACCAGCGCACCAGCCACAGGGTCACAAACAGGCCGGTGCCTGATGTCAGGGAACCATTGAGGATGCCGATGCAAAACAATACGCCACCACCGATAAGGCTGCCGCGAAGATCCCGATTGAGCGGCTGATAGTCCTGCCCCAATCGCTTGTTCAACCATGAATAAATTCCCAGTCCCAGCGTTAACACCCCTAGCGCCAGTTCTGCTGGTCTGTCCGGCACCTGCAAAATCACGCTGGCTCCCAGCACCACACCGGGAATGCCTGTAATTAAAAGTAACAGAACAAAGCGCCGTTCCAGACTTCCTTCACGAAAATGACGTAAAGATGCGCCCACCCCCAGCGCAACACTTGCCAGCTTATGGGTGGCAAGTGCTACACTAAAGGGCAGGCCGAGGAAAATTAGCGCAGGCAGTTGCAGCAGACCCGCACCTCCCCCAGCAAAAGCGGAAAAAGCATTGGCTACCAAAGACACCACAAACAAAATCGCGTATTCAAGCATGGTTTATTGTTAAATTACCGGACACTATGACAGACAAAAAAATACCCACCGCTATTTCTATTTTTCTCCTGCTCGGCCTTATTCTCAGCAGCGCCAATCTTAGCGCTCGGGAAATCAAGTGCTGGCAAGGTCATGAAAATATACGCGAGTGCGGTGCCGTTGTGCCACCTGAATTTTCCCAGCAGCGCATCGAAATACTCAATGAACATGGTATTGTCACCAAGGTTATACCCGCAGCCAAAACAAAAGCAGAACTGGCTGAAATCGCACGTCTGAAAAAATTAGAACAAAAGAGACAGCAACGTATTACCGAGCAAAAACGCAAGGATAATATTCTGTTGCAAACCTATACCACGGAAAGAGATCTTGTTATTGATAATGAAAGCAAGGCGACGGCGATAAAAAGTATCATCGATATCACCAATAGTAATACCCACAGCCTGCAGAAAAATCTGGGCAGGCTACAAAAACGCGCCGCAGATTATGAACGTAGTGCCCAGAATATGCCGGAAATACTCACCGCTGACATGGAAAATCTGCTGCGTCAGATCAAAGACAATAATGACTTTATTGCCAAAAAACAGCAGGCGCTGATCGAACTAAGTAAACAGTTTGATATCGACATGGCACGCTACCGGCTACTGAAAAAGGGCAGGGTTAAATACAAATAGACGCGGTAAAGGATCAGTTCTTAAGCAATAACTGTCGCAACAACGGCCACTGACTATCCCACATGTCTACCGGCGAACGTTTGAAGCCGCTACGCACAAACTGATGTATCCGGCCTTCGGCCTGCGCAATAAGCAGGTTAGCCATCGGCCCGACGGGCATCGATGCACTCAGCTCGCCATTCATTTCGCCTTCACGCAACACCTGCTTCAACTGGGTTTCCAGTCGTTCATAAAACTGATTCATGCGCAGGCGCAGGCGTTCGCTTTCACCCACCAGCGCATCCCCTGCCAGCAGACGACTAATCCCGGCATTGCGTGCCGAGAAGCCCAGAATAACCAGCAATATTTTTTCACAGCGAAGCAACATCCGTGACTCTTCCTGCAGGATGCGATTGACCAGCCCGAAAACCGAGTCCTCAATAAAATCGATCAGGCCTTCGAACATGCGCGCCTTGCTAGGAAAGTGCCGATACAGCGCGGCTTCGGAGACCCCCACTGCACGCGCCAGTCCTGCGGTAGTAATACGCTGGCCGGGACTTTTTTCCAGCTCCTGCGCCAGCGCTTCAAGAATCTGCTGACGACGTGAGGGTTTTTCTGTTTTATTTTCCTTGTTCATACATTTCCCATCAGACTATTACACATTCTATTATTTCATCATCCGCGTGGGCTCAAAATTCGTATCGCCCCTACAGGATTGAGTCAGCCTTTGATCAAGGTACCCACGCCTTCATCGGTCAATACCTCCAGCAACACCGCATGCTCCACCCGGCCATCAATAATTTGCGCCGTTTTTACACCGGCATGCACCGCATCCAGGGCACAATTAATCTTCGGCAACATACCACCATGAATCACACCTTCTTCAATCAACTTTTCTACCTGCCGTGCTTTAAGGCCGGTGAGTAATTTGCCTTCAGTATCCAGTACGCCGGCGGTATTGGTCAGCAGGATCAATTTTTCAGCATTCAGAGTAATCGCCAGCTTACCGGCCACCAGATCAGCATTGATGTTATAGGACTGGCCATCTTCACCGACGCCTATCGGTGCAATCACCGGAATAAAGTCCCCCTGCACCAGCATATTAATCACGCTCGGATCGATGCTTGCCACTTCACCCACATGGCCAATATCGATAATCTCAGGCGCATTCATCTCCGCTGCCTGCTGCTCAAATTGCAGCTTGCGCGCATGAATCAACTCTCCATCCTTACCGGTCAGACCCACCGCATGTCCGCCCTGCATGTTGATCATGTTGACGATTTCCTTGTTCACCAAACCGCCCAACACCATCTCAACGATGTCCATGGTTTCACCGTCGGTCACTCGCATACCGTCAACAAAGCGACTTTCTTTACCGACCCGCTCCAGCATTTTGCCAATCTGCGGGCCACCACCATGCACCACCACCGGGTTCAGCCCCACCAGTTTCATTAACACCACGTCACGGGCGAAACCCTGCTTAAGGGTTTCATCTGTCATCGCATTGCCACCATATTTGATCACAATGGTCTTGCCCTGAAAACGCTGAATATACGGCAGGGCCTCGGTCAGTACCCGGGCGATAGTGTGTGCAGAAGATTTTTTAATCGACATAGTTAAACAACATTATTATGTGAATAAACAACCCCGCAACAAACTACAGGGTATTAATTGTAGGTTCGCCTTCTACCCTTCGGGCACCATGAGGCGAACATGTGCGGCTGAAGCCGCACCTACAGAACCCCGCCGCTTGTTGCGGGGTATTGGATCATTAAAGGATTAAACATTAAAACGGCAGTTTCAGTGATGGGCTAATCTCCAGCATCACCGTTTTAAATTCAGCCTGAATACGTTTCATCACCTCTTCCGTTTGCGCTTCAAAACGCAGCACCAGACACGGCGTAGTATTAGACGCGCGTACCAGTCCCCAGCCATCTTCATAGTCCACCCTAATACCATCGATCATGGTGACATTGGCATTAGCAAAATCAGCCTTGTCGAGCAGCGCATCCATAAATTTGAAGTGTTCTCCTTCGGCCATATTGATATTTAATTCTGGCGTGTTCACGGCATCGGGCAGAGCCGCAAAAACTTCATGTGCCGGACGATCATCAGCGGCAAGAATCTCCAGCAGCCGTGCGCCAGAATACAGGCCATCGTCAAAACCATACCAGCGTTCCTTGAAGAAAATATGTCCGCTCATCTCACCAGCCAGCAGCGATCCGGACTGTTTCATCTTTGCCTTGATCAAGGAATGGCCGGTTTTCCACATCAGCGGTTCGCCACCTTTTTCCCAGATCACTTTGGTAAGATTATTACTACACTTGATATCATAAATAATTTGCGCGCCATGATTGCGCGACAGCACATCGGCAGCAAACAACATCATTAACCGATCTGGCCAGATGATACTACCATTGCCACTGACCACACCCAGACGATCACCATCGCCATCAAAAGCCAGTCCCAGATCCGCACTCTGCGCACGCACCGCATCAATCAGATCGCGCAGGTTCTCGGGTTTACTAGGATCAGGATGATGGTTGGGGAAATTTCCATCCACCTCACTGTAAAGCTCGATTACCTCACAGCCTAATGAGTTGAATAACTTCGGCGCAATCGCCCCGGCCACGCCATTGCCACAGTCGATAACGACTTTCAGCTTGCGCTTGAGTTTCACGTCCGAGACCACACGCTCAATATATTCGTTGCTGATCACCCGGGTGGTGTAGTCACCACTGCCACGCGTGAAATCTTCACCGATAATGCGTTCACGTAAAGACTGAATCGCATCTCCGGACAAGGTGTCTCCACCCAACACTATTTTAATACCATTATAGTCTGGCGGATTATGACTGCCCGTGAGCATCACACCCGAGCCTTCGGCCATTTCAACGGCGGCATAATACAATACCGGTGTTGGCACCATACCTACATCCAGCACATTCATACCCGCTGCCTGCATACCCTTGACCAGTGCGCCACCCAACTCAGGTCCAGACAGACGACCATCGCGGGCAAAGGCAATCTTGTCCAGGCCGCGACCAATGGCTTCACTGCCCAGTGCCTTACCAAGCAGCATCATAATTTGTGGTGTCAATGTTTTACCGACAATACCGCGAATGTCATAGGCTTTAAAAATAGACGCGGACGGCTGATTAGGATTTTCAGGCTGCGCGTTGGTCGCACTTTGCACGCCACTGTTTGAAGCATCGCTAGTCGCAGGCTGTTGCATCTGCTGACTCATGCGCTGTTTAAATTCAGCATCGTTATCCAGCTCCTGCACTTCCATGCTGCTGGTGTCCATGAACACGCGATCCATACTACGCGACATGCTGATATCACTAATGCTAACCGCATCGGGATCACCATCGCGTTCCCGATCCAGCGTTTGCCCCTGCATCAGACTATCGAAACGCCCAGCGGCGGTTTTAAACTCCGGCATATTAAGGCTATATTCATGCCGCTTAATGCCGCGCAAGAAATTCGCCTCCATTTGCATGAAGCTCTCAATATCTACCTGCACGGATCGGCTTAATGCGCTTTTCAGCAGGAACAGCAACATTGCTGTTAACAACATTGCCACCAGCACAATCACCAGTAAATTCATATTGAACAGAGAGGGAACCGCCAGCGGTGTCCAGACAGTCATCCGCCAGCGTGTGCCGGAGACTTTAGCAAAGGCTAACAGACCACTTGTTTTTGCCGCCGCATCGCCTGACTGACCCACCATCAAGGCAGGTTTACCTTCAACCGGCTGGGTCAGCTCCAGATAACCTTTAACCCCTTCTTCCTGTAACCACTTATTTATCAGCATCACATCCAGCGCTAGCTGAATATGTCCCACCACCTTATCGCCCGCCAGAGACAACACGGGTTGCAGAATATCGATGTGTTGTTGAGCCGTGCCAAAAACATGAATTTCCACTGGCGGGCTAAGATGCTTATCTTCTGCCTGCCGTTGCATATCTAAACAGGCAAAACCTAAATGTGGCGTCTGCCGCTTGTCCATCTTAAACACGCCAGTCGGTAACATGCGCAAGCGTAACGCACCAGGAAACTGTTTTTTCAAGATGTCGGACTTGGCGCGTTTGGCCACATCATCATCGGAACGAATCAGACTGCGTATCTCGGGATCAGCGGCAATACCTCGCAAGGCCTGGGCATAATAGGCCACACTGAACGCCAGTTTGTGCGCTGTACGCGCGGCAATAGCGTTAGCCACCGCGCTTTGTTGCAAACGTAATTCGGTAAGACCGGGGTACTGGCTAAAGAAACTTGCCGCTAAAACAATGAAGCTAAAAAACACAAATGCCAGCAGGCTGGCGAGATTCAGACTAAGCGTTCTTTGTGCGCCCGTTTTTTTGCTCTTACGAGTCCGACGTTTCCGTGTTTTCGCCACTGTAGATTTTCTCCCCATTATTGGCAGCTGTCGGCGTCAGTTTTGTGACCCCGACAGCGTAAACGATCCAGTTTGTTTCAGCCCCGCCCGGTATGTCCGAAGCCACCGGCCGCACGCGCACTGCTATCAAAATCTTCGACGATTTCAAACTCAGCCTGTATCACCGGAACCAGCACCAGTTGCGCAATCCGATCACCCACCTCAATAGTAAAAGCGGTATCGCCACGGTTCCAGCAGGAGACAAACAACTGCCCCTGATAATCCGAATCAATCAATCCCACCAGATTGCCCAGCACGATACCATGTTTATGTCCCAGTCCAGAACGTGGCAGAATCATCGCAGCCAGTCCTGGGTTTTCAATGTGGATTGCCATCCCCGTTGGAATCAAATGCGTCTCGCCCGGTTTGATGCACAGCGATGCGTCCAGACAGGCGCGCAAGTCCAGCCCGGCTGATCCATCTGTTGCATATTCGGGCATCGGAATCGCCTGCCCCAATCGCGCGTCCAGAATTTTAAGTTTAATATTATTCATGCTTTTATCCCCAAAAATGTATCGGCAATCCGCCTAAAAAAATAAGCCCTTGCAGCATTACCGCTTTATATTAATCACTTTATTATCTGTACTATCTGCCTTTGACTGCTGATGCAGAAGGTAACGCTGAGCAGTGACGCTGATAAGCTGACGCGCCAGTTTGGCTTTAGATGCCTGCTCCAACTCCAGTTCCCCCCCTCGCCAGAACAGATGCAGGGCATTATGGTCACTGCCAAAGGTACCCTCAGTCGCTTTCGCCGCCGCCCCCACCCAGTTAGCCGCGACCATCTCAATCGCTTTTTTATGTAACTTCTGCTGCGCGTAATCCGCCAGATTTTGTGTTTCCGCCGCAAAGCCGACACAGAACAAACGAGGGCATTGCTGTTTCACCGTGGCAAGAATATCCGGGTTCGGCAACAGTTCCAGGGTTAACCTGTTATCGTTTCTTTTCAGCTTTTCGTCCCCCGCTAACGCAGGTCGATAGTCGGCTACCGCCGCCGTGGAAATAAATATGTCGGCTGCTTTTGCCTGTTGCAAAATCACATCGTGCATTTCCATCGCGCTGATCACATCGAGGCGTTCAACTCGTTCCGGCGTGGGTAAATTCACCGGCCCGGCCACCAGCATCACCTTTGCCCCGGCCTCCTGCGCAGCGGCAGCAATACTAAAACCCATTTTGCCGGAACTGTGATTACTTAAATAGCGCACCGGATCAATGGCTTCGCGGGTCGGCCCGGCACTCACCAATACGGTCTTACCACTCAGGCTACCGGGGCTGAACAAGTCGGCCAGTTGTGCCAGCATTGCCTCGGCAGAAAGTAGACGCCCCGCTCCCACCTCACCGCAGGCCTGTTCACCGTTCTCCGGCTCCAGCATCAACACGCCGCGACTACCCAGCAAACGCACATTTTCCTGGGTCGCCGCGCTCGACCACATTTGCACATTCATCGCCGGGGCAACCGCCAGTGGCACCGTGCCACCCGCAAGGCAGATGGCCGCGAGCAGATCATCCGCCCGTCCCTGGGTTAGCCGGGCAATAAAATCCGCGCTCGCCGGAGCAACCAGAATCACATCCGCCCAGCGCGCCAGCTGAATATGTCCCATACCGGCTTCGGCTTCAGTATCCAGCAAATGCAAATGCACCGGGTTTCCTGAGAGCGCCTGAAAGGTCATCGGGGTAACAAATTCCGTTGCCCCACGGGTCATCACCACCCGCACCTCAGCCCCCGCTTCACGCAAGCGGCGCACCCAGTCAGCCGCCTTGTACGCGGCAATGCTACCGGTGACACCGAGCAGAATTCGTTTGTTAGTAAGGACTTGCATAGTGGCTCAGTTTAGCAGAAGAGATCGGATCAATACCAAGCATAATACCCACAAAAACGACATAGCCCGTCCTCTAGCACGCGCTTTTCATAAACTGCTCCGCAGCAAGCGGACGGGGTATGAGTGGTAGGTTCGCAGCAAGCTGTGGGGAATGATAGCCAACACAGATTAACTTCCGGGAAATTTATCAGGGGTTTTCACTCAACTCACGATTCACCTTTATCCGAATAACTCTTGCGGTCGCAGTGGCAGATGCGCCGCCATCCGATAACACATGCATCGTAAAACCCTGACTCAAACCACTGCTGGAACCTTCTGCGCTGGCTGTCCCTGCCGAAGCCTCTGCCCCGGCCTGAAAGCTCCACTTTCCCGTTTTCCATTGATCCAGCACGTCCTGATTATTAAACACCAACAGGGCTTTATAGGAACGTGCGCCCCAGCCACCGCCGATATCAAATCTACCTACCGTAAAATAAATACGTTGTTGGGGGTTTTTAATAAACGTAACACCTTCACCGCCCCCTGCACCCACAATTGGCACCTTGGTCAATTTCATATTGGCAACGGCATAGCCCAGTGACGTATCAAGTTCCTGCTGAATAGCAGGATCCTGTTTTATAAGCCCGGCAATAGCTGTTTCTGCCATCTCATCAAGCTCACTACGTTTCTGATTTTTTTCTAATTCTGTCATAGATGAACAACCGAAAAGAATAAATAACAGACCGGCAGACAATAATAATATAGCCCTCACACTACTTGCTCCTTTAGTATATGCATTCAAAAATCTACCCCGTTAATTTTCATTCGGTATCCACACCCGGCCATTATCAAAAAGTATCAACGTCCGCGCAACAGGCTCTTCAAAAGTGAACTCAAAGGAAGGATCGGGCGCAGCCGTTTGTAACTGCTCATAGGTTTTCATGTTGTAGGACATCAAGCTTTGTCTGCTGTCTTTTAAGCTTAGCTGTAGGTTTAAAGTTAAGTAAAAAGTAAACGACCCATTCCACTGTTGAACATCGACCTCACACTTTGTAATTATCATCTGCAATACAGTTTTATCTGCATTTGCTTTTTTGTTTTCTGGTGACACATCAAAACCAAGCGGCTTTATTTGTGCGGGCAAACGTCGCATCAACTGTGCCTTTATTTCGCTTTGGGCTTCAACACAGAGTTTTGGATATACCGAGTCTTTTACATCGTCCTTTAACTCAAGCCCTGAAAAATAAATTTCGGGCGCATCAATCGTCATCCACTGTCCTGCTGGACGCTTATACGCACACGCGTGAAGCATGCTGAGAACACAGCCTCCAATCATCACCTTTAAAATAAAGATGGATATCCTTTTTCTCATATCGACGTCGCCTTATATGACGTTCTCATATTACTTACTTTTGACCTCGAGCAACGTATTATTTTATGCCCTTCGCTTTAAACGACTATCCCGTCCGAGAGTCTATTGATTCTCTGCAAAACTTGACCTTGCCGACTAAACGGATAATCCTGTCGCTATGATCAAATGACAGGGAGGTCATAGCATGCCCATTACCGACTGGCCGGAACAGGAACGGCCACGCGAAAAACTACTCCATCAGGGAGCCAGCGCGCTCTCCGATGCCGAACTGCTGGCGATTTTCCTACGCACCGGTATTCCCGGCAAGACCGCCGTGGATCTAGCCAGAGATTTATTGCTGAAATTTTCCAGTCTGCGCGGCCTGCTCACGGCCAGCCGGAGTCAGTTCTGCTCTCAGCCCGGTCTCGGCCCGGCCAAATATGCCCAGCTTCAGGCGATGTTGGAAATGGGCAAGCGCCATTTGCGCGCCACCCTGGTACGAGACGACGCCCTAACCGATCCGACGGCGACCCGCGAATATCTCAGCGCCCGCCTGCGCGACCATGTGTTTGAGGTCTTTGCCTGCCTGTTTCTGGACAATCGCCACCGGATTATTCATTTCGAAGAGCTGTTCCGCGGAACCATAAACGGTGCGTCGGTGCATCCCCGTGAGGTAGTGCGCCAGACCCTGGAACACAACGCGGCGGCAGTGATTTTTGCCCATAATCACCCTTCCGGTGTGGCCGAACCGAGCGAGGCGGATCGACAATTAACCCGCCGTCTACAGGCGGCGCTGGAGCTGATCGACGTGCGGGTGCTGGATCATATCGTCATCGGTGATGGGGAATCCGTGGCCTTTTCCGAGCGGGGCTGGATTTGAGCTGGGACAGGCATGGATTTGCGTACAGTGAGCAGGTGTGGCTGAAGCCACACCTACCGATAAATACGGATTTCAGGAACGGATAATGCTTGTATCCCTGCCGCCATTTCCGTAGAATGCGCGGTCTTCGACGCTGGTGCCAACTCTGGGTTCCGGGTCGCATATGAAAATTTTGGAGAATGAGTCATGTCACGAGTTTGTCAAGTTACCGGCAAGCGCCCGATGAGCGGAAATAATGTTTCCCACGCGCACAACAAAACCCGCCGCCGTTTTCTGCCGAATCTGCACAGCCACCGTTTCTGGATTGAGTCTGAACAGCGCTTTGTGCGTCTGCGTCTGAGTTCCAAAGGTATGCGCATTATCGATAAGAAAGGTA
>CAZIJT010000002.1:0-60131 GCA_964539595.1 uncultured Thiohalophilus sp.
GCGAGGAATGAAACCTAAAGAGATTAACACCGTTCAACTCTCACTACGCATTTCTTTAAAAATCTTAAGCATATCTTTTTCTATCTTTTTCATCACTGCTTCCAGCTCAGGATGGGTTTTATCCGTGAGCTGACGGGGGTTGACCGCAATGATTAAGGTTTCTTCGCCCTCAGCAAAAATGGCAATTTTAAAAGGCAGATAAGGAATGAGTTGTGGGTAGTTGTCACTCAGGCGCTTGATTAGCTCAGCCTTACCAAAAAAAACCACCCGGTATTTATCAGTGGCATAACCACTTTTAGTCAGGCCGATATCCACCCGCTGCACTCGGCTAACAGTATAACCCTGCTCACGAATACTATCCTGTAGTTTGAGCATGGCCTCGGGGAAACTCAAACGGGTACGCGCCATCAGTAAATCATCGGCCTGACTTTGGCTGCTAAACATCAGCGGGAAAATAAGGAAAAGGAATAGCCGACACTGTTTCATAAGGTAGCTTCCTCGATGATTGAAATGTAGGTTTCACTCATGCTGTTGCAAAGTTTATTGAGTTCATCATTATTAAATAAATAGCTCAGGTGTTTGGGGTTGAGGGCATAGATCAATACTTTATCTTTTTGCCTGACCACGGTTACCCGGCAGGGTAGAAACAGGCCAACACGAGGATCAATGGCCAACGCGTCGTTGAGCAATTGAAAGTTACAAAAGTAGATAATGACCTTATCCGAATTTTCTTCTGCTTCTTCAACCAGACCGCTATCGAAATTTTGAATCCTGATGATACGAAAATTTTCACCGGTAATGGCGCGTTTCAGTGCGGCAATGGTTTCCTGCATATCATACGGTGATTCATAGACATTGGTTAGACGGGCATGATCTGGTTCACGATTGATGCTCGCGGGAGCGCGTTTTTCAAAGCTGCGAACGAAGCTGACAATGTCATTAATATTCTGTTCGCTGAGTCCCTGTTTAAGAAAAGAAACCATCGGCGTACCTTCACGCCCATTCATCAGGGTCGCCTTGATCATCTGATCCGAGGCGGCATGTAGAAAGCCTCGATTATTTAGCGCAGGGGCAATAATGGCCAGATCCCGTGGACGGGAAAACGTCACGCCGGTTCCCTTGCCGCCCTTGCCATTTTTGCCATGACAGGCGGCACAGTTTTTCTGATACAGCAGCCGACCTTTGTCGACATCACCACTCACCTTGATACTCGGGAAACGAATAGGCTTGCCCGGTGCCCAGCTACGAATATGGCCAACAATAGCCTGAATTTCTTCGTCGCTGAGGCTTTTGAAGGCGGGCATCACCCGCCCGGGGCGGCCATTGCGAATAGTGCGTTCGAGAAACTGATCGCTGACTGCATACTGGAAATCAGGCAAGGCCAGCGGCACCCCCACGCCCCCTAGACCCTCGTTACCATGACAAACTGCACAATTTTTCTCATACAGCGCCAGGCCGCTTTCAGTGGCGGCAGCGGGCGGGCTGATAATCAGGATCAAAATCAGGGAAAAGGGCAGAACGAAGAAAGCTGGGCGCATAGGGAAAATACCTGTCAGAAAATGACCTTTACAGGGAAGTGGCAAAAAGAGCCATAATTTGTAATTATTTAGATATAGACAATAATATAACTCAAGAATAAAAAATCACAATCATGACATTAATGACATGAAGCCTTTTGCTGAATCGTGTAAACAAAACAGGGATCCAATACTGGATGTACTGGCTGAGCAATTTACACATCTGAAAACGGTATTAGAGATCGGCAGTGGCACCGGCCAGCACGCCGTCTACTTCGCCCAACATCTCCCCCACCTGCACTGGCAAACCAGCGATGTTGCTGAAAACCATGAAGGTATTCAGCAGTGGGTTGATGAGGCTAATCTCGACAACCTTGCCTCGCCACTTGAACTGGATGTCAGTCAGCCCACCTGGCCGAAGCTGGAAGTAGATGCCGTATTTAGTGCCAACTGCGTACACATTATAGACTGGTCACGGGTAGAAGAAATGTTTGCGGGTGTCTCAGGCATCCTCAAACCACAGGGACTGCTCTGTTTGTATGGGCCATTCAACTATGGCGGCCACTACAGCAGCAAAAGTAATGAAGAGTTTGATCGCTGGCTCAAGGCGCGAGATCCGCTCAGCGGCATTCGTGACTATGAGCAACTGCTTGAGCTGGGACGCAAACATGAGCTGCGTCTGGTGCATGATTACGACATGCCGGCCAACAACCATATTTTAATCTGGCAAAAAACCCAGACCATCGAGCTCTGACGAGAAGATCACGAAAACCTGTCAAACGCAGTCTTTGCGCTAAAAACCTTTTCTGCACTATCTGAACAGCCGCTGTTTCAACCAGCCACCAATATCCTGTATTTCCTCTTCACAAACACTGTGCTGCATGGGGTACTGATGCCACTCGGACGTATAACCCATTTTTTGCAGATAAAACTTTGAGTCCTCCCCCAGAGCATACGCCACCACGGGATCATGCAGGCCGTGAGCCTGAAACACCGGCAGCCCACGGGGAGCAAGCAAATCCTGTTCTGCCTCGGCTATCAGTGAGGCGGCTAGCGGCAGATAGCAGGACAGTGCCAGGATGCCACCGAGTGGCTGGCGATGCCGCAGCCCCGTGTACAGCGCCATCACGCCGCCCTGTGAAAATCCGGCGAGGATAATGTTTTCTGCTTTTACACCGCGCTGTTGCTCGGCCTCGATCAGCTTGAGGATTAACTGTTCACTACGTCTGATACCCGATTCATCTTCTGGTGCATCCGCCTGCAGGGCAACGATGTCGTACCAGCTGGGCATGACCATGCCCGCATTGAGCGTTACCGGCTGCCTGGGCGCATGCGGGAAAATAAAATGAATGCCGTGATCAGTGGGCAGCTCCAGCTGTGGCACGATGGGTTCAAAATCATCACCGCTGGCTCCCAGCCCATGTAACCAGATAACGGCCTTGTCACCATTGTGATCGCCCGCATCAATATAGGCCAAGCTCTCGCTCATAGTGCAAGCACCAAATCTTCGCCCGCACTGGCGGTACAATGGCGACTAAGTTCGGCCATCAGCTCAGCACCGGTTTTTTCATCTCGCCAGTGGCCACTGGCGTCATCAAAGTTAAAATGAAAACCGCCGGAACGAGTGGCCACCCAGATCTGGCTGAGTGCAGTCTGGCGGTTGATAATAATCTTACTGCTATCTTCAAAACTGAGCGTAAGAATACCGCCCGCAGTTTCAAAATCAATATCCGCCCCCGATTCATCAATCGCGTCTTCGATAGCAGTAAGCAGCAGATCGACTGTCTGGTTAAATTTGGATTCATCCATAGCTATAAGCACCCTGAAAAGTTAACTGCGCTGATTCTACTGCAAAACAAAGTCAGCGTGTTGATTCAGCCTGCCCCGGTTGCCCCCGGCCAGATAAACTCGATACGAATCCCTCCGGGTTCATAACAGATCATGTGCTGCATGGGGCCATCCCGCAAACACTCAGGGGCGAACTCAATCTCGATTTTATTTTTGAGCAGGGTTTGATAGACCGCCTCAAGCTGGGCTTCACTGGCAAGCTCCAATGCTAGATGATGCAGACCAATATTGGCATCTTTGTCAAATTCTCCAGCGGGTTGCCGACGCGCCTGCCACAGGCTCAGCATGATCTGACCATCACTGATAAAAATAGCGGGATAGCTATCATCTCGCCGTAGCTCTCGCCAACCCAGAATCTCCGTAAAAAACTGGGCACTGGTTTCCAGCTGCGCTACGGTCAGGCCAAGATGATGTATTCCACATGTTGCGGGTATCGGCATTCGCTTACATCCTTACGGCTAATCAAAGTGGATCAGGGCTGGAATTGTAACGCAAATATTTGTTGTGATGGTGACGGTGAGAATCCGGCGGGGAACGCGTATAATACGAATTTTGTAAACAGGCGACGATGATGAAACAGGCGGGCAAATTGGCAAGGCTATCTATATTGCTGCTGCTAGGAGTAGTGGTATGCGCCTGTGGGAAAAAAGGCCCGCTGTACTTGCCCCCGGGCAAAGCGCCACTGATCACGCCTGTGCCCGAAGCGCCCACCACGCCACTTAAAAAATCAGAGCCTGAAGAAACCGACAAGCCACAACCCTGAATGAAGAACTTATATGGACTACTTTAGCTATCGCAATAATCAACTGTACGCCGAAGACGTAGCGCTCACTGAGATTGCCGCTGCACATGGCACACCCTGTTACGTCTATTCACGCGCCACCCTGGAACGCCATTGGCGCGCCTTTGATCAGGCCTTTGCTGAGCGTGATCACCTGATCTGCTATGCCGTGAAAGCCAACTCCAACCTGGCTATTCTTAATTTATTTGCGCGGCTGGGTTCCGGTTTTGACATTGTTTCGGTGGGGGAACTCGAACGGGTGCTAGCAGCCGGTGGCAATCCGGCAAAAGTAGTATTTTCTGGTGTGGGTAAGCGGGTCGATGAAATGCGCCGCGCACTGGAAGTGGGGATTCACTGTTTTAACGTCGAATCTGAAGCCGAACTGTCACGTCTAAATACGCTAGCCGGAGAACTCGGCCTGCGTGCCCCCATCTCCCTGCGCGTCAACCCGGATGTGGATGCAAAAACCCATCCTTATATTTCCACTGGCCTGAAAGAAAATAAATTCGGCATCGATATTGAACACGCAGCAGCGATCTACGCGCAGGCGGCCAAGATGGCGCATCTCGATATTCGCGGCGTCGACTGCCATATCGGTTCCCAGCTTACCGAAACCCGACCCTTTCTGGATGCGCTGGATCGGGTGCTGGCATTAGTCGACACGCTGGCACAACAGGGCATTGAGCTGGCTCACCTGGATCTGGGAGGCGGGTTGGGAATTCAGTATCGTGATGAAACCCCACCCCTGCCCGCTGATTACATGGCCGAAGTCCTGTCACGGCTTGAAGGCCGCTCATTGAAAATTTTGATCGAGCCGGGGCGCGCAATTGCTGGCAACGCCGGGCTACTATTGACCAAAGTGGAATACCTGAAACATACCGAGCAGAAAGATTTTGCGATTATTGATGCTGCCATGAATGATTTGATCCGACCCACTTTATACAACGCCTGGCAAAACATCGTGGCTGTTAGCCCGCGCGACGGGGAACCCCGTCACTACGATCTGGTCGGGCCGATTTGTGAGACTGGCGATTTTCTCGGTAAAGATCGCGAGCTGGTACTGGAACAGGGTGATCTACTAGCCGTGCGATCCTCAGGAGCCTATGGCTTTACCATGAGTTCCAATTACAATTCCCGCCCACGAGCAGTCGAGATTATGGTCGATGGCGATCAGCAGCATGTTATTCGCAAACGGGAAAGCATCGCCTCTCTATTCGAGCAAGAACAACGGCTACCCTGAGCCAGGTCGATGGCGAATGATCTGCTGTGATAATCCGTAATCTAAAATGGTTAGCAGCAAGTCTATTGCTCTTGCTTGGCCTGCGCTATTTTCAAACTCCCGCACCGGTGCCTGCGCCAACCGAAACACGTTCAGAACAATCTATTCCCCTTCTGGCCGACGGTTTTCCTTATCTATTGCCTGACGCTGAGTATGGCCCGCCTTATGACGTAGCCAGCAACGAAGTACCGGTGAAAAAGCAAACACCGCAGAAAAAATCACCTGCCCCAACGAGCAACGGCCAGGTGGCAACACCACACACATCGAAGCCGATTGTTAGCGAACCCATCGAACTCCCGAAACAGACTGAGGAGGTTTACCAGCCAACACCGGAACAGGAAATTGCTCGCGAGCGTGAACGCAGCGCAGAAGAAGATCCACTGGCACAACAGCAACTACACAATCAGGAACACCCGGAAGAAGTGGCCGCACAAGCGGATGAGCTAAACGCCTATCTCAGTGCGCGCATCAATCACCGCTGGATTGAGGGCAACGGTCTATGGGGAGACACCGGATCGCGTATGGGTATCAAGGGGCGTTGGCAGTTTCAACCGAAGAACTGGTTATTCGGCGGAGCAGAAGCAGGCGTTAATTTGCTCAGCGAGGCCAGCCTGCTGTTTCAACCAGGTAGCCAACCACCCGAAATTGGCGCGGGGGATTCTATTTTTCCACGCCTGTATTACCTCGGTTATGAGTCGCCAGAAGTAATGGCCGTAGTTGGCAAAAGTTGGTCAAGCTATTATCAGATTGCTTCGTTCACGGATCGTTTTGCCACTGCCGGTGGAGATGCCAGTGGCAGCTTTAATGCTGGCACTGACGGCGGAAAAACAGGCACTGGCCGTGCCGATAATGTGTTGCAGCTGCGCAATTTAATTGATTTCTTTCCAGCCGCCTATATCAAACCTTTCAGCCTTAACATTCAATTGCAGAACAATGAACCCATACCCGCAGTCAGCGGCGCGCGTTACGGTATCAATATTGGCATCAGTGCCATCCTGCAAACACAGAAAGATTACACCATCGGCTTCGCCTACAACCGCGCGCGCATCGATGACAAAAACAATCCAGGCATAATAAACGCAGGCATACGTGGCGATGCTGAGGCCTTGCTCATAGGCACTCGCTGGTTTGATGATAACTGGTATATCGGCGGCATTGTTTCGCATCTGAAAAATCATGAAACCACCGATCAGAAAATATATTTCAACGGCACGGGCATGGAATTATTCGGCCAGTATCAGATCGTTAATAACGTATGGGGCATGCTCGGCTGGA
Source organism: uncultured Thiohalophilus sp. (assembly GCA_964539595.1). Lineage (GTDB taxonomy): Bacteria > Pseudomonadota > Gammaproteobacteria > UBA6429 > Thiohalophilaceae > JAADGZ01. The sequence continues at coordinate 6,701 of CAZIJT010000002.1, forward strand.
ACTACCTGAAACCGAACAGCGATCAACCTCGCGCGGGTGACTACCTTGTTAAATTCGGCATCGTCGGCCTGCGCTATACGCTAGATGATTTCAGACGCATGGTTTTTATCGAGGCTCGCATTGATAACAGTCTGAGCGCACAAGGTGTGCCGTTACGCGACAGTGTTTCTGTTGGGATTCGTTGGGACTGGCCTTAATTAGCCCCACACAAAGTAGTATTCGCTGTCTATACTGTATTGATGGAGAAATTAGACCCGACCAAGATTAGCCGACTGTCAATTATGGATGTGACATGCTGAGTAAACGTTCAGGCATGCTAAAAATATTTAGGGTAGACAGGACGACACCCGTTTGGCGCGTCTACCTGTTAAATATTTTGTTAGTTATGCTGGCCATTTGTCCGGTAGTATTAATGCAGGCCTACCGTTTTTTCGATGAGTTCCACCCCACATTTTTTATCGCACCAACTATTATTTCCATAATAATCGGTTCGCTGTTAAGTCGCAGCGCATTACTTAAATGTGAGTTACAGACAAAAACTGAGCAGTTTCGCGCCATCGCCGATCTTGCCCAGGAGTTTACTTATTTGCGTCATATTGATGGTCGCTATGAGTATGTTTCACCGTCCTGCTTTGATTTTACCGGCCATGATCAACAGGCATTTTACGATACTCCAAATCTAATGGATCAATTGATCCATCCCGATGATCTTGAACGCTGGCAGCATCATATCCATTGCATTAATGCTCATGGTTCTGCTGAAGCCTTCGACCTGCGATTATTGTTAACGCAAGATCGTATCGTCTGGATTAATCATATTTGCATACCGATTGTCGATGACAAGGGAAAGCAGATCGGAGTGCGCTCCACTAATCTTGATATTACCGAACGCAAACAGAATGAAGCACGTATTGAACGCATGGCCTATTTTGACATGCTGACCAACCTTCCCAATCGACGCTCACTGCAACGCTACCTCAATGAGCTTATTGACACAGGCATAAAGCACAACCTGGACTTTCCCGTCTTGTTTCTTGATCTTGATAGATTTAAAAATATAAATGATAGTTTCGGCCATCAGTTCGGTGATCGCCTGTTGTGTATTATTGCGCGACGAATCGAGAAAGCCAGTGGTGACGAATCGCTGATATGCCGTTTTGGTGGCGATGAATTTGTGGTGGTGCTGGATCACGCAATTAGTAATGAAGATGCAGAATTATTTGCAACCGAACTGTTACGTGTCATTGAGGTTCCGTTAGAACTTGATGGCATTGAACTACATGTCTCAGCCAGTGTAGGCATTGCCTTTTATCCGGGTGATGGTGAGGATGCCAGTACACTGATCCGTAATGCCGATGTAGCCATGTATAAAACCAAACGCGAGGGTAGCGGTAACATTCGCATATACAGCGAAGATGACAGTAAGGAAGCCACACATTTTGTGACTACCGAAACCAAGATCCACCGGGGTCTGCAGCAACAGGAATTTATTGTTTATTACCAACCAAAAGTCGATATGATCAGCGGCCAAATCGTGGCTATGGAAGCACTGGCTCGTTGGATGCATCCTGCACAAGGCTTACTTTCTCCTGCTCACTTTATTGACGTAGCAGAGGAAACTGGACAGATCAAAATACTTGGCCAGCAGGTGCGGCAGCAAGTGATGGTTGATTTAGCACGCTGGCAACAACAGGGAGTTGCGCTACCCGTTGCGATTAATGTCTCCGCACGAGAATTTGCCGACATCAAATTTGCTAGCAGCGTAATTGCGTTGTTAACCGAACACGACGTATCGCCTACTCTGCTAGAACTGGAAGTGACCGAGCAGATATTTCTTGGAGACATCAATACCGCACGCGAACGCCTCGCACAAATGCGTGAGTCAGGTATGAGCATTGCGCTGGATGACTTTGGCACAGGCTTTTCTTCTTTCAGTTACCTGCGCCAGCTGCCTATCGACACGCTAAAGATTGATCGCAGCTTCATTTGTAACATTGATACTGACCGTACTGAAAATGCCATTATCCGTGCGCTGGTTGGGATGTGTAACGAATTGCAACTAAAGATGGTGATAGAAGGCATCGAAACCCCCGGCCAGGCAGAGGCCTTGCTCACCTTAGGGTGCAATATCGCACAGGGTTACCACTACTACTATCCTATGCCCGTTGCTGAACTGGACAAGTTATTACACCAGCAAACTAAATAACTGTTCCGAATTCCTGTCCACCATCAGGCTTTACCTTCGTGGCGAGCCTGTCGAACCATGAACCTAAATAGCTGCTGTCAATAAACAACCCCACAACAAGCTACGGAGTATTTTTTGCAGGTTCGCCGTCTATCTTTCGGGTACCATGAGGCGAACATGTACGGCTCACCTGTGCCCGCAGGGTAGAAGCCGTACCTACAGGTGCTCATTGCAAGCAGCCGGGAATTAAACCCTGCGAGATTAAAATAATAGTAACTACGTATTTTTCTGCCGGTTTCATTTTGCAGTTTACAACGCTATTATGTTTATTTTTAAAAGAACAGATGCAACGTACTTGCCGTAACCATTATGACCATTCGTTTTACAAAAATGCAGGGGCTGGGAAATGACTTTGTTGTCATTGATGCCATCAGCCAGTCGATTGAGCTGGATATCGATCAACTTCGTTTTATTGCTGATCGGCGTTTTGGCATAGGCTGTGATCAAATTCTGCTGGTCGAAGCCCCCCAGCAACCAGAGGTGGATTTTAACTACCGTATATTTAACGCCGATGGCAGTGAAGTCGAGCAGTGCGGTAATGGCGCACGTTGCTTCGCCCGCTTCGTACACGATAAGGGGCTGAGCACAAAAACACAGATTCCAGTCGCCACCGCTTCTGGCATTATCCACCTGTGGATGGAAAATGATGGCCAGGTGACCGTGAACATGGGCGCACCGGTATTCGAGCCAGCACGTATTCCTTTTCTGGCCGAGGCTGAAGCCGATAGCTATGCGCTGGACGTGGCGGGCGAGCAGCTGGATATCAGCGTAGTTTCCATTGGCAACCCTCATGCCGTATTGCGAGTCGAGGATGTCGATGCCGCGCCCGTTGACCAGTTAGGCGCACAAATTGAGAGCCATTCGCGCTTTCCTCAGCGGGTCAATGCGGGCTTTATGCAGGTGCTGGATCGGGATGAAATTCGTTTACGGGTGTTTGAACGTGGCAGCGGCGAAACCCTGGCCTGTGGCACTGGTGCCTGTGCCGCCGTGGTTGCGGGTCGCCAACGGGGCTGGTTGGATGATATGGTAAGTGTAAGCCTGCCCGGTGGTTTATTACAGATTGACTGGCAGGGGGAGGGGCAGCCCGTATTGATGACCGGCCCTGCTGTTAGTGTTTTTGAAGGTGAAATAAATTTATGAGTACCCAGCAGGAAAACAGCGTGAATGAGAAAGATCTGGAGCATAACATCGTGCGTTACTTGCGCGACCATCCCGGATTTTTCGAAAGCCATCTGGATTTGCTCGCCGATATGATTTTGCCACATGCACACGGTGGAACAATATCATTGGTGGAGCGTCAGGTTTCCGTGTTGCGCGAACAAAAAGACAAATACCGTCAACAATTACAACAGCTGATTAGTCATGCGGAAAAAAATGAAAAACTTAGCGAACACTTCAACACCTTAATTTTAGCACTGCTGGACGCCCATGAGCTTGAACAGATCATTGACATCATTAACCTGCGCCTGCAGCAGGATTTCGAGGCGGATGCAGTAAGTCTGCGCCTGTTCAATACTGATCATCCCTGTTTGCGTGAGCGCCCGGAAATGGTCGACTGGAGTGAACCCGTATTGGGTAGTTTTGAAAAAATTATTAATAGCCGCCGCCCGCTCTGCGGTAGCTTACCACCGGTGCAGGTAAGCGCCCTGTTTGCTGATGCGGCGGAAGGAATCCAGTCCGCTGCACTGATTCCCCTGCTGGTTAGCGAGCAAAGCAAAAAATGCTACGGCCTGCTGGCCATCGGCAGTCAGGATGCTGGACGCTTTCGCGCTGATATGGGCACGCTGTTTCTCTCTCATCTCGGCAACGTTCTGTCCCGAGTATTAAGCCAGCATCTCGAATAAAATCTAATCCTGTGCAACAGCCAAAACTGGTTTCAAAAACTTTTTACCTCGTACTGTTACTTGCATACCTGTGCAGTGGTTTAGCGCAGGCCGAATTGCTATTAACCAATAGTGAGCAAGACTGGCTAGAGGCACATGCAGAAATCCGCTTTGCCGTCGATCCTGATTTCGCGCCGTTTGAATGGGTGGATGCGGTGGGGGATTACAAGGGCATGGCAGCCGACTATCTTGCGCTGGTGGAAAAAAAACTGGGCGTTCGGTTTAAACGAATTCAGGCTAAAAGCTGGCCAGACGTAATGCGCATGGCTCGCAACCATGACGTGGACATGCTCCCGGCATTGGCACGATCTCCACAGCGGGAAAAATTTTTATTGTTCAGCCCTCCACATATTGTCGTCCCCGGCGTGCTGATTTCAGCCGGTGATTACGACAGTATCGATCAGCTACTACAAAAAAAAGTAGCGGTGGTCACAGGCTACGTCTGGGATGATTTAATCAGCCACCACAAAACCGATGTGCGTTTAATTAGAGTGGAAAATACCCGTGATGGAATGGAGCTGACCGCATTGGGAGCCGTGGATGCGATGGTCAGTGACATGGCCTCGGTAACCCGCATCCTGCGTGAAGATGGTTATAGCAACCTGCGCATCGTCAGTTATCTGGAACACAAGCTGGAATTAGGTTTTGCCGTACGCGCTGACTGGGGCATGTTGCAAGGCATACTCACCAAAGTGGTAGCGAGCCTGACAGAAAAAGAAAAACAGGCGATCACTGCAAAGTGGTTGACGCTGGAAGAAACCGGCTTCTGGCACAAGCCGATTTTCTGGTACAGCATTTTATCGGCCATGGCCGCCCTGCTTCTGATTCTTGGCACCATGCTGTTCTGGAATCGCATGCTTAAACATCAGGTGGCCTTACGTACACGGGCATTAGAAAATGCGCAGCAGCAATTAATTCATGCTGAGAAAATGGACTCCATTGGCCGACTGGCCGCCGGTGTTGCCCATGAAGTCAAAAACCCGCTAGCCATTATTCAGATGGCATCCGATTTTCTTGGCGCAGAAGTAGCCGATAACAAAGATGCTCATGCCGTTGTAAAAGACATTGACGAAGCAGTTGATCGCGCCAACACCATTGTTCGCGGCTTGCTGGATTTTTCTCGTGACGAAAAGCTTGAGCTGCATCCGGCAAACATAAATGATGTGATCGAACGCGCCCTGCAACTGGTTGCCTATGAATTGCGTAAACGACAAATTGAAGTGGTGATCGAATTAACAGATACATTACCGCTAATGGCGATTGATTCAGGCAAGCTGCAACAGGTATTTGTTAACCTGTTCATGAATGCCGCGCATGCGATGGGTGATAATGGAAAATTAACTGTGCGGAGTGGCCTGCACACCATTATTGCCGCACAGGAATTACGTCATGATCGAGATCGCAACTTCCATTTACAGGAAAACGTGATTCGAGTGGAGGTCGCCGACAGTGGCACAGGTATCCCTGAGGCCGATCAGGAAAAAGTATTTGATCCCTTTTATACCAGCAAACCGGTGGGTGAAGGCACCGGGCTAGGTTTGTCGGTATCACAGAACATCGTCAACCTGCACCAGGGTGTTTTAGATGTGCGAAATGGGAATACTGGTGGTGCAGTATTTATAATGCTATTTAAAATAAACACGGAGTTGAAACAATGAAAAAACGCATTCTGGTGGTGGATGATGAAGCGGTGTTGACGCGCATGGTGAAAATGAATCTAGAGCGCACCGGCAACTATGAAGTGCGCACCGAGAATCAGGGTAGCCTGGCAATACAGGCAGCACGTGAATTCAAACCGGATTTAATTTTTCTTGATGTGATGATGCCGGATATGTCCGGGGACGAGGTTTCTCAACAGTTGCGGGATGATCCTGTGCTCGCAGAAATAAAAATTGTCTTTATGACCGCCATTGTCACCAAGGCCGAGACCAGTGAAATGGGCGGTGAGATCGGTGGCAATGAATTTCTCGCCAAGCCGGTGAAAACCGAAGAGCTGGTTGCCACCATTGAACGAGTATTGAGTACGTAAATCTCCTCGCAGCAAGCAGCCGACGGGGTATGAGTAGTAGGTTCGCCTTCTACCCTACGGGCACTATGAGGCGAACATCTGCGGCGCACCTACGATGTTGCTTCGCGACAAGCAGTGGGAAATTTAATCCGTAGAGATTAATTCCTTAAAATACACGGCGAGTTAAAACAGCCATTAAAAAATAAATACTGAATATTTTATTGATTATTCAGTCTTGCTGGCCTATAAATGATGCCATGCAAAGCAAACCTCTTGAAACCTCCCCTGAAGATATCCGTCTCAGCATCCTCGATGCCGCCGAAACCCGCTTCCGAACCTATGGCCTGACCAAGACCACAATGGCAGAAATTGCCCGTGATACGGGCATGTCAGCCGCCAACCTTTATCGTTATTTCAAAAACAAACAGGACATTGCCGCCGCCTGTGCGCAACGCTGCATTGGTGCTCAGGTCGACCTATTGCGCGAGGTGGTGCGCACTCCCGGGTTAAGTGCGGCCAACAAGCTGGAACGCTGTACTCTGGAGATGCTGAATTATACCTGGGAAACCGCGCACGATCAGCCCCGTATCAACGAACTTGTCAACCATGTCATTATGGAGCATAGCCACATTGTGCATGATAAGACCCAGGAATCCTGTTCCCTGCTGGCCGAGGTACTGGCGCAAGGTAACGAGTCAGGCGAATTTGAGGTAGTGGATATAGTGAAAACCGCAGAAACGGTCTATGCCGCGCTGAAAATGTTCCACGTACCGATATTTATGAGCCTCTACCAACATGATGAATTAAAGTTGCGGGCGCAGGATGTAGTGCGCCTGCTAGTTTCAGGCTTACGCGGACGGCACTAGCCGCAAACCGATACTCGGGTAGACATTTAGCCAAAGACTGAATATTAACCATAATATTTATCCTTAAATATTCAGAACAAACAGGGGAGTGATAATCATGCGGCGACTGGAAGAGCATTTTGGTGAATGGGTATTAAAATACCGCTGGCTGGTAATCATTACCTGTTTGGTGCTGGTGTTTCTCTCGGCCACCGGCATGAAGAATCTGGCCATGTCCACCAACTACCGCGTCTTCTTCAGCGCGGATAACCCCCAGCTACTGGCCTTCGATGCGCTGGAAAACACCTATACCAAAAATGACAATGTGATGTTTGTACTCACCCCTAAAACGGGTGATGTGTTCAGTCGTGATGCGTTGGCGGCGGTGGAGGCACTAACCAACAAAGCCTGGCAATTGCCCTTTTCTATTCGGATCGATTCCATCAGTAATTTTCAGCATACCGAAGCCGAAGAAGATGATCTGGTGGTGCGCGATCTATATGAAAACGCACAGCAACTGACTGATCAGGATTTAGCAAAAATCCGACGGGTAGCCCTGGCAGAACCGATGTTGGTACGGCGACTGATTGCCGCAGATAGTCGAGTCACCGCAATTAACGCCACCATTCAACTGCCTGGCAAAAATGAAATGACCGAAGTGCCCGAGGTAGTCGCCGCCGCCCGGCAGATGGCAGATGAGATTCGCAGCGCCTACCCCGATATGGAAGTCAGACTGACCGGCATGGTACTCATGAATAACGCCTTCTCGGAATCCTCCATCGGGGACATGCAGAGTCTGGTGCCACTGAGCTTCCTGTTAATGATGGTTTTCCTTGCGATTTTGCTACGCGACTTTCAGCGCGGTCCCGTCGTCTTTGTTCTGGTAGCCAGTACGCTAGTGGGTATCGGCGTATTGATTAGCATGGCTAGCCTGCCTATGCCCGCCATCGCAGTATTGCTAGTAACCGGGTTCGGCTTGTTGCTCTGGTCATTTCCAGCCACCATCTCAACCTTGTTGGTAATCATGCTCTCCATTGTCACGGCAATGGGCATTGGCGGGCATATCGGTTTTCCTGTCACCCCGCCATCAGCATCATCGCCGACCATTATCCTGACCGTAGCCATTGCTAACTCGGTGCATATTCTCATTACCTTATTATTTGAAATGCATCACGGCAAAGATAAACGCGCCGCCATTAGTGAAAGCCTGCGTATCAATTTACAACCCGTGTTTCTCGCCAGTGTAACCACGGCGATTGGTTTTTTGAGCATGAATTTTTCCGAGGTACCGCCCTTTAAACATCTTGGCAATTTTGTCGCCTTTGGTGTCGTGGCCTCATTTATCCTGTCAATTAGCTTTCTACCGGCCTTGATGTCCTTGTTACCGATCAAAGTACGTCAGATTGAACAGGGCAAAGACAGCCTGATGATCCAGCTAGGTGATTTTGTTGTCGCGCAGCGTAACCGTCTGCTGTTGGGGATGACCGCCGTGGTTATTGGCCTGGTGTTACTCATTCCTCGCAATGAACTGAATGACGTGTTCGTGCATTACTTTGATGAATCCGTGGCCTTTCGCGCGGATACGGATTACACCACCGATAATCTTACTGGAACCTATACAGCAGACTATTCACTAGCCTCAGGCGATAGCGGTGGCATCAATAATCCAGAATTTCTAAGTGAGGTGGCGGCATTTTCTGAATGGTGGCGTCAACAACCGGAAGTTATGCACGTTAATACCTTTACCGACACGATGAAACGCCTGAACATGAACATGCATGGCGATGATCCGGCTTTTTATCGCTTACCACAACAACGAGATCTTGCCGCCCAGTATCTGCTGTTATACGAAATGTCACTGCCTTACGGTTTAGATCTAAATAACCAGATCAGCGTGGACAAGTCAAAAACTCGAATGACGGCATCATTGTTATCGCTGTCCAGCAAAGAAATGCTGGAACTCGATCAACGCGCACAGCGCTGGTTGGCAGACAACACGCAGATTATTAAACAATCATTGGGCAGTGGCCCCTCACTGATGTTCGCCCATATCGGCCAACGCAATATCATTAGCATGTTAGGCGGCACGACAATAGCCTTGATCATGATATCCATGATCCTTATCTTTGCCTTACGCTCATTAAAAATTGGACTGGTGAGCATGTTGCCCAACCTTGTCCCTGCGGCAATGGGCTTTGGACTTTGGGGCATACTCGTGGGTGAGGTTGGACTGGCGCTATCGATTGTTACTGGCATGACTCTGGGCATCGTGGTCGATGACACGGTGCATTTTCTTAGCAAATATTTACGTGCCCGGCGCGAACGTGGCGCAAGCAGCGAAGATGCCGTCCGCTATGCCTTTACCCATGTGGGTCGCGCACTAATAACAACCTCGATTGTGCTGGTAGCCGGTTTTATTGTTCTCGCATTTTCTACCTTTAAATTAAACTCTGGTATGGGTATGTTGACGGCGATAGTGATCATTTTTGCTTTACTGGCAGACTTCTTACTCTTACCCCCTCTGTTAATGAAACTGGAAGGAAAAAAATCATGAAAAATATTTCGATAATTTTCATTATATTTTTGCTATCGCTAAATGTCATGGCCGAAACCCCTGAACAAAAAGGCATGGCAATCGCCATTGAAGCCGACAAACGTGATACTGGCTGGAAGGATCAAAAAGCCTCCATGAAAATGAGTCTACGTAACCGTCATGGCGATTCCAGTGCGCGTGAAATGCATAACAAAAGTCTGGAGGTAATTGGTGATGGTGATAAGACCCTCATAGTCTTTGATCGTCCGCGTGACGTCAAAGGCACCGCCTTCCTTAGTTTTACTCATGCCATTAAGCCCGATGATCAATGGATATATTTGCCCGCCTTAAAACGAGTCAAACGTATTTCCTCAAGCAATAAATCCGGCCCCTTTATGGGCAGTGAGTTTGCCTATGAAGATATTTCATCACAGGAAGTTGATAAATATAGCTACAAATATATAAAAGATGATGTTTACGAAACTCGCCCGGTTTTTATTGTTGAACGTTTTCCACAATATAAAAATTCAGGCTACACACGAATGATCACCTGGTTAGATAGCGAAACCTACAGCCCGCTTAAAATTGATTTTTATGATCGAAAAAATAGCCTGCTAAAAACCTTAACCTATCACCATTACAAACAATACCTGGGTAAGTTCTGGCGCTCGGATCGGATGGAAATGATCAATCATGTTACCGGCAAAGGCACCACCCTGCTATGGACAAATTACAAATTTGCAAATGGCTTAACTGACCGTGACTTTGATAAGAATAGTCTTAAACGGGCACGCTAGGTTCTATTTTTGAGAACACAAAAATCTAACGCAAAGGCGCAGAGCCGCAAAATTCGCAAAGAAAAACCTTTTCTCTTCTCTGCGTCTTTGCGTCTTTGCGTTTATAGCTTATTTATATTTAGTCCCCCTACACCCGCTTCTACACTGGAACAGGATTTCTCCGGCTATGTCGGTCTGGAATACCGTTACTTTCCAGCTGATCCTTCTGATCCCCGCCAGCATGGTAACAATGCCTCACTGTCAGTAGAGCCGGAATACTATGCCGCATGGGACGATGGACAGCAAAGTTTCACTTTCAAAGCCTTTGCTCGACTGGATCAAGGTGACGACGAGCGCAGCCATTTTGATATTCGTGAGATGATGTGGCTAAAAGCGGCCAACGACTGGGAACTACATGCGGGTATTGGCAAAGTCTTCTGGGGCGTGACCGAAGTTGTGCATCTGGTCGATATTGTTAACCAGGTCGATCTGGTAGAAGATTTTTTTCTTGATGAACGTCTGGGTCAGCCAATGCTCAATCTTGTGCTCATTAAAGACTGGGGCACTCTGGATCTATTTGTACTGCCGGGTTTTCGTGAACGAACTTATCCCGGTATAAATGGACGACCGCGCAGTATTCCCTGGGTAGACACCTCGCAGTCCGTGTATGAATCTTCAAAAGCCGAGCAGCATATAGATTATGCCGCACGCTGGTCTGATAGCTGGGGTGACTGGGACATAGGACTGAATTATTTCAACGGTACTAGCCGTGAACCTCGGTTTACTCCGGGCATGAGTAGCAGCGGTGAAAACGTCTTCATTCCAAACTATGATTTAATCAGCCAGACTTCCACTGATATACAGGCCACACTCGACACCTGGTTATTAAAATTTGAAGGCTATCATCGCAGCGGTCAGGGTACATCTTATTATGCCGCGACCGGCGGTTTTGAATATAGCTTTTACAGTGTATTTGAAAGCAATAACGATCTGGGTATTGTGTTTGAATATATGTACGATGAGCGCGCAGACGCGGCTCCAACGCCTTTTCAAAGTGACTTTTTTCTTGGCACGCGGCTGACTCTGAACGATGAACAGAGCAGCGAATTATTAGCCGGTATTATTCGTGACTTTCGCTACAATCGTTATTTTTTAAGCCTCGAAGCCAGCCGCCGTGTGGGTGACAATTGGAAGGTATCGGTGGATGCCTTATATTTTTCAGAAACACCGGTGACCGATCCAAGCTATTCATTCCGCAATGATGATTATTTACAGCTAGAAGTACAATACTATTTTTAATAGTTGTAGGTGCGGCTTCTACCCTTAAATCAACTGTAAGCGTAAAATGCCTTCCATCTTCTCAGCAGTTTCTGATTTGCCGGTACGGCTATCGCCCACCAGCGCAACGGTAACGCTGACTTCGCCATTATTGTCACTCTGACGCTTACGCTTTTCAATCGCCTGTGATTTAATCAGGCCAATCAGATCTTTGGCCAGTTTAATCGGCCCTTCCTGTTCAACATCATCACGGCTGCTAAAACCACAGCGCTTAATATCTTCATCACTGCTGCCTTCATAGGCCCCGGCCATTAATTGGCTATGCGCTACGCCGACTTTGAGTTCACCGCGTGAAATTAGAATATTCATATCACCGATGAAGCCTTTTTCGTTCTCTGAAAATTTTTCATAAAGCGCAGGATGCAGCACGGTACCATCGCTATCCTTGAGCAGGGGAAAGGGGTTAGCCCAGTAGCTACTTTCTTTGGCTCCACGATGGGTCTGCGTAGAACCCGCAGCAACGCGCTCACCGAGACGGAAATGTTGCAGTGCATCCTCGATGTGCATATCGGCCTGCACAGTCGATTCGCCCGGTTCAATCAGATTGAAGTTATTCATGTAGAGTAGTACGTCAAGCGAATCGCCGCGGAACAGTTCAGAGACGTCAGTGACCGGGACGATCTGACGGGCATTGGAACCGGTATCTTTATTATAGCCCACTTCACGTCCCGCCATCTGCATCTTGGCTTGATCGCTGAAACCATCAAGACAGGCAAATGCGCCGGTTTCGGTACCAAAGAAAACCGGACGAGTCAGTTTATCCTCGCCTTTGCGCAAACTTATCTTGCCCATATCATCAGCCTTGATCAGCATTTCAGCAATATAGGGTTCATCATTTTCATCAAAGCGAACCACGTAACGCGTGCAGCCACAATGCAGCGGCAGGTCACCATCAAGAATAGCGAGTACATTGTGTAGCGTCAGTACGGGTTTTTTTGCATAACCAAAATATTTTAATTCATCGATGTTCGGAACAACACCAATCAAAACATTGTTTTTTTCATCATAGTAATATCCCAAATCTTTTTCAGTGGCATTCGGATCACCAAAGAAGAACAGACCATCGGCATGCCGGTTGTCGGTAATCTCTCTGATACGTGCAAAGGGAAACAAATTAAGCAGACCCGGTTCCATTTCGATGCAACCGCGTGACTTGTGAATATAGGTAATGATCAGTGAGGTGCCGACTTGCAGGGGAACGGACACCCAGTCATCGCTAATAAAGTTATCCAGATTTAAGGGGTTGTGGTTAAGCTCATAAAAAGGTTTGGCGCGCTTGTTGGATGGGGTGGAATAATCCACACCGGTCTGGATATCTGCGGCAATAGTTAGCGGCACATGTGCCAACGCGGCATAGTCGGCAGGATAGTTAAAATAATGACCTGAGATTTCCCCCGCCGTCACATTAGGCGAGGCATCCATGCCGGAGCTACGGCGCACGCCCTGATCCAGCCCCACATTATTGAGTAGTTGGCGGCGCGTTTCGAGAATCAAATCCGACAAGGTACCGGCTTTATCCGTAACCTTATCCTTAACTGTATCGGGCGTTTCCAGCCCGGTAGAAACCACATCATTTTGCAGGCGTACCAGACGCGAATAACCGGTGCCACGATAATGATGGAACGCGCCATCCATAAACTTTACCAGCTCCCGTGCGCGTTCTTTTTCTTTAGCGCTGTCAAAGCCATGTGATTCAAGAATATTGATCAAATCACAAATTTGCACTGAATTAATATAGTCGATCTTTTGCTTCGCTTCGTGTTTTTGAACATCGGAACGTTGCTGTAAGTCCTCGATGAACTGGGTTTTATAAATTTTCAGGAAGCGCGCAAAGGCCAGACTACGCAGTAACTGGCCAGGCGTGCTACAACCATCGCGAATTTCAAGAATGTTTTCCATAGTGTTACCTTCGAAAATAAAATTAGAGTATTAAGTAATTCTTTTAACGCAAAGACGCCAGGGCGCAGCGGGCGCAAAGATTAATGAACCACCCCACCGCAAGCAGACGGGGCATCTTTGTATGTAGGTTCGGCTTCAGCCGTACTGGTACGGCTGAAGCCGAACCTACAATAGAACGTCGCTGCAAGTAGCAGGGAATTAAACCCAACGGAGATCATAAATTTTATGTCCTCTGCGTCCTGCGTCTTTGCGTTGAAAATTTTATACACTGGCCTGCAATTGTATTTTGTAGCCGCCAAACTTGCGTATATTCAGTACGCCGCTATCAAGTATCAGGTACTGACCTTTAATGCCATTTAGTACGCCTTTAATTTCTGGTGTCTTATCAAAGTTAAGTGAACTCACTTTTTCAGGATAGTGGTTAACCGGAAACTCTATCTGGGTTGGCGTTTCCGCATGCAGTACGGTAACCGCATCATCACCTACTTCAGAAATTAGCTGCTTAATTTCTTTTTCGCACAGTTCAAATAATTGATCACGTTTACGGGTCAGATCGATTTCATCCGGCCTGCCTTTAAGCATTTTGCGCCAGTCGGTACGATCTGAAATATGCTGTTTCATAATCACTTCGATGCGTCCTGACAGTAACCGGTTTTTCACTCGAAATACTGGCATGGCACAACTTGCGCCCTGATCTATCCAGCGAGTGGGGATCTGAGTGCCACGGGTAATGCCAACTTTAACCGCCGAGGAATTGGCGAGATAAACAATATGATCTTGCAGGCAATGTTGTTCACCCCATTCGGGTTCACGACAACTGCCTTCTGTATAATGACACAGCTCCGGCTTGATGATGCAGCTATCGCATTGGGCAAGTTTTTTAAAGCAGGGATAACAATAACCCTGATTGAAACTTTTACTGGTTTTTCGACTACAGGCGACGCAGTGGATTTCACCGCTATAATTTAGTTTAAGCGTCTGCCCAATGAGTACGTTCATATCGATCTGTTCATCATCGACAGGCAAATGATACTGAACAGGCGTGTCCAGTGTAGTAATCATTTTGCGCAAATGGCCAGTAACAAGCATGGTGCTATTTATGATAAGGCGCGCTTAATTCATGCACCGCATCAATAAACGCTTTGGCATGTTCGGGATCAACATGCTGATGTATGCCGTGGCCAAGATTGAAAACATGGCCGCTCCCATTACCATAACTTTCAAGAATGGTGGCGACTTCCTGACGAATGCGTTCGGGTGAGGCATAGAGTACGCAGGGATCCATATTGCCCTGCAGAGCAACCTTGTCGCCCACTCGTTCACGGGCGAGGCCAATATCAATCGTCCAGTCCAGTCCCAGCGCGTCAGCACCGACTTCGGCCTGCTGCTCCAGCCAGTGACCGCCACCCTTACTAAACATAACCAGCGGAATGCGTTGGCCATTTTTCTCGCGCTTTACGCCGTCGATAATTTGCTTCATATAGCGCAGGGAAAATTCTTTATAGTCACGCGTAGTCAGCACCCCACCCCAGGTATCAAAAATCATCAAGGCCTGCGCGCCCGCGTCCACCTGGGCATTTAAATATTCAATAATAGTGCGGGCAAGTATGTCGAGCAGTTTATGCATCAAGGCAGGCTGATCGTAGAGCATGCCCTTCACTTTCGAATATTCTTTACTGCTACTGCCTTCGACCATATAGGTTGCCAGCGTCCAGGGGCTGCCGGTAAAACCGATCAGCGGCACGCGTCCATCGAGTTCTTTGCGAATCATGCTCACTGCATCCATCACATAACCGAGTTCGGCACCGATGTCCGGCACACTCAGTTTATCGATGGCAGCTTTATCTTGCACCGGGTTTTTAAATCGCGGCCCTTCACCTTCCGAGAAATACAGTCCCAGTCCCATCGCATCAGGAATGGTAAGAATATCTGAGAATAGAATGGCCGCATCGAGATCAAATCGATCCAGTGGCTGCAAGGTAACTTCGGTGGCATATTCAGGCGACATGCACAGCTTCATAAAGTCACCAGCCTTCTGTCGCGTGGCGCGATACTCGGGCAGGTAGCGACCGGCCTGACGCATCATCCACACCGGGGTGACATCGACGGGCTGCTTTAGCAAGGCACGTAGGAAACGATCATTTTTCAGTATGGTCATGTTTTTTTTCTTAACGCAAAGGCGCGAAGGCGCAAAGAACGCAGAGTTATTTATAGTTGCTTACAACGAGGTTAAATAAAATAATTACTTTAAAAACCCTTTGCGAACTCTGCGTCTTTGCGACTTTGCGTTTAATGAATTAAATCTCCAAATAATCGAGTATGCCTTCGGCGGCCTGGCGACCTTCATACACGGCAGTGACTACTAGATCCGAGCCACGCACCATATCGCCACCGGCAAAGACTTTGGGGTTAGAGGTTTGTTGTTTATAGGTTTGTTCCAGCGGCGCTTTCACTCTACCGCGATCATCAAGCTCAACCTTCAATTCACTTAGCCAGTCCGCTGGACTGGGTCGAAAACCAAAGGCAATGATCACTGCATCAGCCATGATGATTTCTTCGGAACCGGGAATGGCTTCGGGTCGACGGCGGCCACGTTCGTCGGCTTCACCCAGTTGCGTAGTTACTACCTTGATGCCTTCAACCCGTTCGTTACCGACAATTTCAACCGGTTGGCGATTCCAGAGAAATTGCACTCCCTCTTCTTTCGCATTCAGCACTTCACGTTTGGAACCGGGCATGTTGGCTTCATCTCGACGGTAGGCACAGCTTACCGAAAACGCGCCCTGCCGAATCGAGGTGCGATTGCAGTCCATCGCAGTATCACCACCGCCAAGCACAACAACGTGCTTGCCATCCATATTTATAAAGTCGGCAGGATCTTTTTCCAGTTTTAAGCAACGGTTAACGTTCGAGATCAAAAATGGCAGCGCCTCATAAACACCGGGTAAGTCTTCACCGGGAAACCCGCCCTTCATGTACGTGTAGGTGCCCATGCCGAGGAACAGGGCATCATATTTTTCCGTTAGCTGTTCAAGCGTAATATCCTGACCTACGTTGGTGTTAAGCACAAACTCCACACCCATGCCTTCGAGAACTTGGCGGCGTTTTTTCACCACGTCTTTTTCTAATTTAAATTCAGGAATGCCAAAGGTTAGCAGGCCGCCAATTTCTGGATTGCGATCATAAACCACGGCTTTAACGCCGTTACGCGCCAGCACATCCGCGCATCCCAGTCCCGCAGGCCCGGCACCGATGATAGCAACGGTTTTGCCGGTATCCTGCACTTTGGAAAGATCGGGTCGCCAGCCCTGCGCAAAAGCAGTATCAGTAATATATTTTTCAATCGCGCCAATGGTAACTGCGCCAAAACCATCGTTCAGCGTGCAGGCACCTTCACATAATCTATCCTGTGGACAAACCCGACCACAGATCTCGGGCAGCGAGTTGGTGCGATGCGATAGCTCAGCCGCCTCGGTAATATTGCCTTCGGCAATCAGCTTCAGCCAGTTAGGAATATAGTTATGTACCGGGCATTTCCATTCGCAATAGGGATTGCCGCAGGCTAGACAACGATCAGCCTGTTCAGCTGCACGCTCGGCATTGAACTGACCGTAAATCTCACGGTATTCTTTTTTGCGCTCCGCCGCCGGTTTCTTGTCCGGGTCGTGACGCTTGATCTGAATGAATTGAAAGTTATTACCCATAAAATCTAGTTTCTAGTTGCTAGGGACGAGTGGCCAGGATCTTAATCCTCACATCTGTCCATTAATTTTAAAAATAAACTTCCCCGCCGCAAGCTGACGGGGTATTAGTGGTAGGTTCGCCTTCAGGCGAACATGTGCGGCTGAAGCCGCACCTACGATGTTGCTTCGCTGCAAGCAGCGGGGAATTAAACCCACGCTGAGATTCAAATAAGGTGGGCACTGCCCACCCTACGGAGCCAACGTTCAGTGGCTGGACAGTGCCCAGCTTATGCTGCTGCCCGCTGTAAATCTTCCAGCAGATCATCCAGTGACGCGGCTTTCGGTGTGACCAGCCAGAACTTACCGGCTGCATCAGCAAAGTTATCGAGAATATTCTGGCCATGTTCGCTGCCGGTTTCACTCACAAATTCTTCCAGCACCTCACGCAGATGGTTGCAATATGCTTCCATGCGTTCAGAACCGATCCGCTGAATATTGACGTCCTGATTAATACAGTCCGCAAACATGCCTGTTTTGTCATAGACGTAGGCAAAGCCCCCGGTCATGCCAGCACCGAAGTTACTACCTGTCTCACCCAGAACCACTACGGTGCCGCCCGTCATGTATTCACAGCCGTGATCACCAATGCTCTCGACCACGGCATGACAACCGGAGTTACGCACTGCAAAGCGTTCACCGGCGGTGCCAGCAGCCAGCAGCTTGCCACCCGTCGCGCCATAGAGACAGGTATTGCCCATAATCGGCGTGGTCGCAGAATCAAACTGACTGCCAACGGGATGACGGAGCACCAGCTTACCGCCGGCCATGCCTTTGCCAACATAGTCGTTGGCATCACCTTCGAGGTACATATGCAGGCCACCGGCATTCCAGACACCAAAACTTTGCCCAACCGTGCCGGTGAGTTTCAGGGTGATCGGATTGTCTTCCATGCCGGTGTTGCTATGGCGTACCGCAATCTCGCCCGACAGGCGCGCACCGATGGAGCGATGAATATTTTGTACCGAGTAGCTAAACTCGCCACCCGATTCATTTTCAATGGCGATCAGCGCATCGGCCACCATTTGCTCAGCCAGCTCCCCCTTGTCGAAGGGTTCGTTGTGCGGTTCAGTGCAAAACTGCGGCTTGTCTTCCGACACGCCACCATCACAGAGCAGCGGCCCCAGATCCAGATTCTTCTGTTTGTTGGTGCTGCCTTCCACTAATTCCAGCAGATCGGTGCGACCAATTAGATCTGTCAATTTGCGGCACCCCAGTTGCGCCAGCAGTTCACGTACTTCGCGGGTGATGAAGCGGAAGTAGTTCATTACCATTTCCACCTGACCGATGAAGTATTCCTCGCGCAACACATTGTCCTGGGTGGCGATGCCGGTAGCGCAGTTATTGAGATGACAGATACGTAAATATTTACAGCCCATTGCCACCATCGGCCCGGTGCCAAAACCGAAACTTTCAGCACCTAAAATCGCCGCCTTGACCACATCCAGCCCGGTTTTCAAACCACCATCGGTTTGCAGGCGAACTTTGTCACGCAAATCATTGGCACGTAATAATTGATGCGTCTCGGACAAACCCAATTCCCAGGGGCCACCGGCGTATTTTACCGAGGTCAGTGGTGAAGCGCCGGTGCCACCGTCATAACCAGAAATGGTAATCAGATCAGCATAGGCTTTAGCCACCCCGGCAGCAATCGTACCGACGCCGGCTTCGGCCACCAGTTTCACTGAAACCAGCGCTTTTGGGTTGACCTGCTTAAGATCAAAAATTAGCTGAGCCAGATCTTCAATGGAGTAAATATCGTGATGCGGCGGCGGTGAAATCAATGCCACACCCGGTTTGCAATAACGCAGCTCAGCGATCAAATCATTGACCTTATGGCCAGGTAATTGGCCGCCTTCACCGGGTTTGGCTCCCTGCGCCACTTTGATTTGCAGCACTTCGGCTGAACGCAGATAGGCCGGGGTCACCCCAAAACGACCCGAGGCCACCTGTTTAATCTTCGAGCGTTTCTCAGTACCGTAACGAACCGGATCTTCACCGCCCTCACCGGAGTTGGAACGTCCGCCCAGACGGTTCATGGCTTCGGCCAAAGTTTCGTGCGCTTCGGGCGACAGTGCGCCAAGGCTCATAGCCGCTGAGTCAAAGCGCATCAGAATGTCTTCTTCTGCTTCGACCTCAGCTAATGAAATAGCCTGCGTATCGTCACGCAGCTTAAGCAGGTCGCGCAAGGATATGGCGGCACGTTCATTCACCTGTCGGGCATAATCCTGATAGATTTCGTAGTCGCCAGATTTGACCGCTTTTTGCAGAGTTTGCACTACATCAGGATTATAGGCGTGGTCTTCGTTACCGTGGATAAATTTCAGCAGGCCGCCCTGACTGATGGCTTTGCGACTGTTCCAGGCCAGCGCGTGCAGGCTGCGCTGTTCAGCTTCCAGATCCTCGAAACGCGCGCCCTGTATGCGGTTGGTCGTACCTTTGAAACAAAGCTCAACCACCTCCTGATGCAGGCCTACGGATTCAAATAACTGTGCGCCGCGATAACTGGAAATGGTCGAAATGCCCATTTTCGAGGTGATTTTATACAGGCCCTTGTTGATGCCTTTACGGTACTGGGCATCCAGTTTGCAGGCATCTTTTTCAATAATTTCGCCGGAGCGCACCAGATCACGAATCACTTCATAGGCAAGGTAAGGATGTACGGCAGTCGCACCGTAACCGATTAAGCTGGCAAAGTGGTGAGGGTCACGAACGGTAGCGGATTCCACCACAATGTTGGCATCACAACGCAGGCCTTCGGCAATCAGGCGGTGGTGAATCGCACCCGTTGCCAGCAGCGCATGCACTGGCAGGTTGCTGGCTTCAATATCAATGTCACTGAGTACCAGAACCACAATACCGGCATTGACCGCAGCCACCGCCTCGTCACAAATGGCGTGCAGGCCAGCTTCCAGTGTTTGTTCCAGTGGCCGGTTTAAACTAATGCGCTGGTTGGCATAATCCGGGTTTTCATTTCCCAGCGCCAGTAACTGGCTGAACTTGCTGGTAGACAACACCGGTGATTCAATCAGCAGGCGATCAGCATGTTCGGGGGTTTCCTCGAACATATTACGCTCACGGCCAAAACAGGTTTCCAGTGACATCACCACCTGTTCACGAATCGGATCGATAGGGGGGTTGGTAACCTGCGCAAACTGCTGGCGGAAATAGTCATAGGGCGAGCGTAACTGGCGCGAGAGTACCGGGAACGGGGTGTCATCACCCATCGAGCCAATTGCCTCCATGCCATTTTCGGCCAGTGGCCGAAGCACCTGATCGCGCTCTTCAAAACTCACCTGAAATAATTTTTGATAGGTCTTACTCTGCTCAGCAGAAAGCAGGCTGGCACAACTTTCTTCGGACAGTTTAGATTTCAGACGCAGGGAGCGGTTGCAGATCCAGTCCTTGTAAGGCTGGGCAGTTTTCAGACGGGTATTAATATCATCCGGCATTAGCAACTCACCGGTCTCGGTATCGACGGCAACCATCTGCCCGGGTTTCAGACGCCCCTTGCTGACAACCTCGGCGGGGGTGTAATCATAGACCCCAATTTCCGAGGCAAGCGTAATGTGTCGATCTTTAGTAATAACCCAGCGCGCCGGGCGCAGGCCGTTTCTATCCATCGAACAGGCCGCATAGCGACCATCGGTCATCACCACTCCGGCCGGGCCATCCCAGGATTCCATGTGCATGGAGTTGTATTCGTAAAAAGCACGCAGATCCGCATCCATATTCCCAACATTTTGCCAGGCAGGCGGAATTAGCAGGCGCATGGCGCGGAAAATATCCATGCCACCAGCGAGCAGGGCTTCGAGCATGTTATCGAGGCTGTTGGAGTCGGAGCCGGTCATCGACACCAGCGGGCGCACATCCTCCATCGGAATGTGCGGTGATTCAAACTTGTGGCCGCGAGCAACCGACCAGTTGCGGTTACCTTGAATGGTGTTGATCTCACCATTGTGCGCCAGATAGCGGAACGGTTGTGCCAGACGCCACTGAGGCCAGGTATTGGTAGAAAAACGCTGATGGAATACGGCGGTCGCCGATTCCATTTTGGGATCATTTAAATCCTGATAGAACACCGGCAGGTTTTCCGGCATCACCAGTCCTTTGAAGGAAATGACGGTAGACGAAAGGCTGGGAACATAGAACATTTCGTCGTTCTGTTCGATAATTTTTTCACTGCGGCGGCGGGCGATATACAGATGACGCTCAAACGTAATCTGATCCATACCCTCGATAGCATTGACAAAAATTTGTTCAATTTGTGGCTGCGTTTTCAGCGCTTCTTCGCCACAGGCCTGTGTATCCGTGGGCACGACTCGCCAGCCCTGCACATCCAGACCTTCTTTTTTCAACTCGGTTTCAAGCGTCTGGCGAGCGATATCTGCCAGATCGGTTTCGGTATTAAGAAAGACCATGCCGACCGCGTACAGCGCGCTCAGCTTGAAGCCCTGTTCTTTGGCCACCATCTGCAGAAAACCATCGGGCTTTTTCAGCAGCAGGCCGCAACCATCACCGGTTTTACCATCGGCAGCTACCGCACCACGGTGGGTTAACCGCGCCAGTGCGCCAATGGCGGTTTTCAATAACCAGTGGCTGGGCTTGCCATCCATCTGGGCGATCAGGCCAAAACCACAATTATCCCGCTCAAACTCAGGACGATAGAGACTGTTTTCTAGTTTGGGCTGTGTACTCACGCTGATTCCAATACCTTACTATTATTTACGCCAGCTACGGGCAAAATGGCCAAGCAGTATAACGATCTGGCGGCCATGCTTCAATCTTCCGATGACATTAGCCCTACGCGGAGTCAGTCTAATAGACGGTTTTTCAGTAACTTAGCTGGGTTTTTGATGACAGGCTTAGTGCAGCTCGGTATGAATACTGGCGAAGCTGCGTGGCCAGGGTTGGGTTTTGCGCAGCTTAGCAGGCAAGGTGCTGATCGCGGCTTTGGCAGAACGGTGATCAGAATAGCTATTGTAGACCAGCACGTACCAGGGGCGGCCATTGCGGCTGGTGCGATAATAAACCGCCTTGCCGCTGAGTTTGTGCTTGGTAATAAAACCTTTGATGCCCGCCTCGGTTTGCCCCGCTAATAATTGCAGGGTGTAATGGCTCGGATCCTGACTCCATAGCCAGGCCGCACTCGTTGCGAGATTGCTGGCAGCCGGTGGCGAAGAGATTTTACTGATAGTCAGGGGTGGCGGCGTGACAGCTTGATGCCTGAGTGTTTTCTGGATATCGGCAAAGGGGCGGATCCAGGGTTTGATGCTGCGAATATTTTTGCTCATGCTGGCAGCTGCTTTTTCAGCCTCGGCACGACTCGCATAGCGTCCCTGAATCAGCACATGCCAGGGGCGTTGATTGCGCAGGCTACTGAACGTTGCCACCTCCTGCTCTAGCGCATGTTTTTTGACGAAGGTTTGCAGGCTACTTTTATTGTGGCTACCCAGCAATTGCAGGGTGAAGTGTTGCGGCTTTTGCTTATTGATCCAGCCTTCCTTATTGAGCGTATTGCCAGAGCTGGTTTTAGCCGTGGTTTTAGATGTAGTTTTGCTCACTGAAGCCGTGCTTTTCCTGGCCACGGCAACGTTAAACTGAGCGTCGATCTGTTGCTTGCTAACGGGATCGTTTAGCTGCACTTTCCAGTTATCGGCCTTGCGACCCACGGTGATACGCAACTCCATTTCATTGGCATTGATAATAGTCAGCTGTGGGGATGACAGAGTTTTCTGGCCACCCGTCCAGAACACGGTGACCTTCATATCTTTATTAAAATGCTCGCCAAGAATAGAAATGATCTGTGGCTTGCGGCTAGTGTTGACCGGATCAGGACTGATATCCCGGATGATCGGCGTCGGCGGCAAAGCAGCGGGTTCCGGCAGCGTCGGTGGTTTGTCGAGGTCTGTTTCAATAGCAGCGTCTGCCGGTGTACTAACTTTTTCCACCACCGCCACCACAGGTGGGATGCTATCAATAGCCGTATTTATCTTCGCTTCTGTGGCCTGTTCGGGGGCTGCCGTATCTGTTTCCTCAGGGATTGCTTGCTGACGAGGTGTTTTCAGCGGGGCTATTTCAGTGGACGCGCTATCTACTACTGCTAGCGGCTCAGGTTCAGGCTGGGCAGTAACTTGTGGCGCGGCTTCGCTAACAAATGGTGAGCTATCTTCTGCGAGTGTCTTTGTCTGTTGGGTATCCGCTTCAAAAACAGCATTGATATCGTCCTGATAAATTAGCACCAGGGCAATGGCCAACACCGCGATGAGCACCGCGCCAAGCTGCCAGCGTTTGCATTTCACCAGTACCGCAGGAAGCTTGAGCGACGGAATTTTTAGCGCCGAAAGCGTGAAGCCTGAGCGCAGCTTGAGCTGGGGCGTGTGAAAATCTTTTACGGCCTGATCCAGCTTGTCGCCGTTTAAAATCAGATGGGCACATTCATTGATACGCGTTGGAATGCCACTGGAGTTGCGGAAAATTTTATGCAGCTCCTTGTCGCTAAAAGGCAGCGCCCCCTGTAGGCCAACCGTGGTCAGGCGGTGGCGGATGTAGCCGACGGTCTGTTCCTCATCAAAAGCGGGGATGCTCATACTATGGGTGACGCGTTCACGTAGCCCCTGTATGGCCGGGCTTTGCAGCATGGTTTCAATTTGCGGATCGCTGAATAAAATAATCCGTAACAGGCTGCCGTCACTGGCCTCAGCATCAGCCAGATTGAACAGTGTTTCCAGCGCATCCTGTGGTAATACGTGGGCATCGTCGATCACCAGCACCGGTACTTTTTGCTGATGATGCAGATTAGCGAGATGATGGTAAAGAGCATCTTGCAGGTTAACCGGATCACTATTTTGGACGTTTAAATCGAAACCTGCCGCGATAGCCTGCAACAGTTTGTCCGCATCCATCATCGGGTTAGCATCAACCTGGCTAACCAGCGTATCTTCGTCTGCATTGACCACGAAATGCTGTAATAGACTGCTCTTACCGATGCCTTTGGGGCCACTGATAATTAATAACAGCTCACTATAACGGGTAAGGTGCTCAAGCATGTTGAGCCGCTGTAGACGTTCTGCATCGAGGTAGAGAAAACGATCTTCGTGGATATTTGAAAACGGCGCGGCACTGAAATTATAGCGTTCGACATAGTGCGGCACCGGATTGCTAAAGGCGTCATCAGTCGTCTGTGTAGTGTCGTAAGCTTTCAAGTCAGGTGTTCCTGTCCCTGTATGAAGACTACTTTATACCCGCGTGCGAGCTGCTTGTCACGTAATTGCATGAGTGCCATCTGCGCAGCCTCCTGCTCAACAAAATGTTCACGCTTAACTCGTCCTCCCGTGCCCTGTTGTCCCCACTCACGCACCACTGCCCAGCCACCGAGCAGATCTTTTTCCAAAATCAACTGGTAGTAGCGCAGGGATTTGCTATCCGTAAAACCTGTTTGCATGTAGATGCGCATTGTTGTGTAAGTTGCTAGTCGCCGGGAACAGTATTAGTTTATTGGCTCCGATGTGGGTTCGCCTTCAGGCGAACAGGTACGGCTGAAGCCGTACCTACTATCAGGTCAACTCCTCCGGATCAAAAATACGCCGGTACTCGCTAATGGCGTAGCGATCCGTCATCCCGGCAACGTAGTCGGCGACCTGTCGGGCGCGACCATTTTCACCTGATTCAGATTCCGCCTGTTTGATGTTGTCTTGATGTTGCGGTTTAAGCAGCCGGGGATCCTCCATGAAGGCAGTAAACAACGCTTGAATGATGCGGTTAGCTTTGGCCGACATGCGATGCACGCGGTAATGTTGATAGAGTTCATTGCGTAAAAACTGCTTTAGTTGCACGTTGCTGGTTTGCATCTCGTCGCTGAAATTTATCAGTGTGGTCTGCTGTTGACGCACAGCTTCAATATCTTTTGGTGCCTGGGTATGTAAAGCGGCTTCGCTGGTTTCTACCAGATCAACGACCTGACGATTGATCATGCGGCGAATGATCTCATAAACAAGTTGTCGACCATTGAGCTGTTTATAGCGGGCGTTGACTTCATCGTGTTGAACACGAAACAACTCAATATCAAGCAGCTGTTCAACCTGAATTAGACCCGAACGCAAACCATCATCGACATCGTGATTATTGTAGGCAATTTCATCAGCCAGATTCACTACCTGCGCTTCAAGCGAGGGCTGAGTTTTGTTAATAAAACGCTGGCCGATGTCACCGAGTTGTTCGGCATTTTTTAAGGAACAATGTTTCAGGATACCTTCGCGTGATTCAAACGTAAGGTTGAGACCGCGAAACTCGGCATAGCGTTCTTCCAGTTCATCTACCGTGCGCAGCGATTGCAGGTTGTGTTCAAAACCACCGTACGCTTGCATACACTGGTTTAGTGCATCCTGACCAGCATGGCCAAAAGGTGTGTGGCCTAAATCATGTGCCAGCGCGATGGTTTCACAAAGTTCTTCGTTAAGGTTTAGAATCCGGGCAATGGTACGGGATAGCTGGGCAACCTCGATGGAATGCGTCAGACGGGTGCGAAACATGTCGCCTTCATGGTTGACGAATACCTGGGTTTTGTATTCCAGTCGGCGAAATGCTGCCGAGTGAATAATACGATCCCGATCCCGTTGAAACTGACTGCGATAGGCCGGGATGGCCTCATGAACTCGACGCCCGTGTGAATTTTTATCATCAGCAGCATATGCGGCAAGCTTTAACATGGACTAGTCCTGCTCACTGTCATTGGCGCGGTGGGCTTCGATGGTTTGCTCAAGATTGGCGGGATCAAATTCAGCACTAACAAACGCATCCGCCCACGCGCGGTAGAGCACCAGATTAATTTTCCCGGCACGGACTTTTTTATCGACTGCCATTAATTCAAGGAAGCGAGCGTAATGCATACTGGCTGGCGCACGCGTAGGCAGGTTAGCGCGATCAATCAGATCTTCGACCCGTTTTACCTCGGCCACATTTAACCAGCCTTCTCGCATGGAGAGATCGGCTGCCATAAGCATGCCCACGGCAACTGCTTCACCGTGCAACCAGTTGCCGTAACCCATGCCGGTTTCAATCGCATGCCCAAAGGTATGACCGAGATTGAGTAACGCACGAATCCCACTTTCTTTTTCATCGGCGGCGACCACATCGGCCTTGCACTGACAGGAGACTTCGATGGCCTCTGCAATGTAATCTGGATCGCGTGCCAGTAATTTGTCCATCTGCTGTTCCAGCCAGCTGGTGAAATCATCTTTCTGAATAAGTCCGTATTTAATCACTTCCGCCAGACCGGCGCTAAGTTGTCGGTCATCGAGGGTGTCGAGGGTGTCGGTGTCGATGATCACAGCTTGCGGTTGATGGAAAGCGCCAATCATATTCTTTCCCAACGCATGGTTGACCCCGGTCTTGCCACCGACTGAGGAATCGACCTGGGCTAACAGTGTAGTGGGGATCTGGATAAAGTTAACGCCGCGCTGATAGCTGGCAGCAGCAAAGCCGGTTATATCACCCACTACACCACCACCCAGCGCAACCAGTGTGCAATGTCGATCAAAGCGATGCTTGAGCAAAGCTTCAAAGATCATTTCCAGCGTCTGTAGATTTTTATACTGTTCGCCGTCGGGCAGAATAACGGACTCACATTCATAGTCGCTAAAAGCGGCTCGTGCTTTTTCCAGATACAGGGGTGCGATGGTTTCATTGCTGACGATCATTACCTGGGTGCCAGAAATGGCCTCGGCGATCAGATCTTTTCGACCTAGCAGCTCACGACCGATATGGATGGGATAACTGCGCTCACCCAGCTCAACGTTGAGAGTTTTCATTTGTTGCCTGTTATGAAATAGTGAATGAGGCAAGTATAAAAGATTATGCGGGTTTAGTACCGGCTTTTAATGCTCCAAAGAGTCGAAGTTAACTTTCGACCCAATTTGACTCCAGACCCTTGAGGCTGAGCAGGATAGTTTATTGCTGAAAGTTTTCCAGCTCAGCAATGATCCTGTTTACCGTGTGGCTAATACTATGTTGGCCGGTATTGATGATGAGGTGTGCGGTTTCACAATATAGGGGCTCACGCACGGCCATTAGCTCTTCAAATTTTTTACGTGGGTTATCGGTTTGTAACAGCGGACGATTGCGATCATGGTGGGTGCGTTTTAATAATTGATCGATGCTGGCCTGCAGGTAGATGACGACACCACGTTGATGCAGGTGTTGGCGATTTTCTGCCTTGAGGATGGCTCCGCCCCCGGTGGCAAGCACCAGATTACTGCGCTGGCTGAGATCATCAATGACATCCATTTCGCGCTGGCGAAATCCTGTTTCACCTTCAAGATCAAAAATAAGCGGAATATTGGCACCGGTGCGGGCTTCGATTTCATGGTCGCTGTCAATAAAATCCATCGACAGGGTTTTCGCGAGTTGACGACCAATAGTGGTTTTACCCGCCCCCATGGGGCCAATTAGGGTGATTCGCGGTAGCGGGTTCATGTCAAACGACTGAAGTTTTGCGCCGGTCTAAAGCACCGGCGCAGTGAGACTAAAGTGTAATACTGTCCTGCAAAATTTTCGGAGTAATGAAAATTAGCAGTTCTTTTTTGTCATCCACTTCGGTGGTATTGCGGAACAGCACGCCCAGCACGGGTAGGTCACCAAAGAAAGGAATGCGGTTAACCGTTTTACTCTTGGTTTGTTCATAAATACCACCAAGAACCACCGTTTCGCCATTGTTGACCAGCACTTCGGTCTGCACGCTTTGTGTATTAATAGGTGGAACACCGTCAACCAGGTTACCAAAGTCAGGCTGATCCTTGCGCACATCCAGGGTCATGATCACACGGCTGTCGGGGGTAATCTGCGGGGTAACTTTCAACTCCAGCACCGCTTTTTTGAAGGCTACCGTCGCCGCACCACTGGAGCTGGCCTGTCGATAAGGAATTTCCTGACCGGCGGTGATAATGGCTTCCTGCTGATTTGAGGTAATCACGCGGGGACTGGAAACAGTTTCTGATGAACCTTCCAGCTGTGCAGCGGAAAGTTCCAGATTAACCAGGGTGCCGAAAGGCAATCGTGCCATTGCCAGGCCAATACTGCCGGCACTGGCACTGACCACAGGAAGATCCACATTCCATTGATCGGTCAGCTCAAGGTCATCGCCATTGATAAGCTGGCGGGTGGCTTCACTGGAGCCTGACATGACTCGAGTACGGCCATCACTACCGACATAGTTACGAGTCACACCAAAACGCACACCCAGTTCCAGCTTGAAGTTGGAGCTGGCCAGCACGATGCGGGATTCAATCAATACTTGGCGAACCGGTATATCGAGTTCTTCTACCATGTCCAGGATGGCATCAATATGTTCAGCCGTGTCCTGCACCAACAGCTTGTTGGTACGACTATCAACCACAACGGAACCGCGAGAAGAAAGCAATGAGGTATCTTTCTTTTTGAATAGTTCAGACATCGCTTCTGCTTTGGCATAGTTGATCTGGATAGTTTGTGATTCAAGCGGCGCGAGTTCGATAATTTGCTTGGTGGCTTCCAGTTCCAGTTTTTCGCGTGCAGTGATTTCTTCTGATGGAGCAACCAGCATCACATTGCCGGTCTGGCGCTTGGCCAGTCCTTTGGTTTTCAGAACAATGTCCAGAGCCTGATCCCAGGGAACATTTTTCAGGCGCAGGGTGAGATTGCCAGAAACCGTGTCACTGGTAACCATATTGATGCCGGTAAAATCAGCCAGCAACTGCAGTACAGCACGCACTTCAATATTCTGGAAATTCAGCGACAGGCGCTCACCCGTATAGCCAAACTGGCGTTTTTTCTTCTTGCTATCAGCCACTTTCACAACGGGCTTAATATCAATAGTTAGCTTTTCATCGGCCTGATAGGCGATGTGATCAAACTGGCCGCTGGCGCTAATGACCAGACGAACATCATTTCCGTGGTTAAAGGCATCCACTGTTTTTACCGGAGTGGCAAAGTCGATCACATCCATGCGCCGTTCCAGATCTTCAGACAGTGCGCTGTTTTTGAAGGTAACCTGAACTTCACTGCCGTGTTTTTTCATGTCCACCGCTGTATTGGGATCAGCAAGGGTAATCACAACTCGGCCTTCACCTTTTTCACCCCGATGGAAGTCTACGTTGAGGATGTTAGCTGATGAACCAGCTTCCGAAGATAATGTCATTCCACCCGAGCTATTACCCTGACTGCTGAATGAAGAAAACGAGTTGTCATTCAGCGTAATAATGACATTGTTGCCTTCTATTGATGTGTTATACCCGACCAGTTTGGAGAGGTTAACCACTACGCGAGTGCGATTGCCAGCCTGCACCGCAGTAATACTGCGGGCAACGCCCACTCCAATGGGGGTGGTCTTGGCAGGCAGATTGACACTGGTTGAAGGGAAGTCAAAAGCGATGCGCGCAGGATCATCAATTGTGAAGCTGGCGGGTTCCACCACGTCCTGTGTCATCGACAGGCGAATCTGGATTTTGTCTCCGGGCAAGGTGCTATAGGTAATATTATTGAGTTCATTCGCTGCCGCCTTTGACAGGCTGGGCATAAAGACTAGCAGCGTAAGCAACATCAACAGCCAGAGGTAATGGCGACTATGTCCATATAACGGTTGCCAGAACAACTGGCAGGTATGGGTTATTGTATTTTTCATAGATAAATTCATGTGTTGCTACCCCAATCAGGCATCATTCAGTCAGTTGCAGGGAGACTTCGCGATCTATCCAGCCCCCCGTGCCATTCGGTATAATTTCTTTTATTGCAATGGTGGTTTCCGATATTGACGTGATCTCACCAAAATTCTCTCCAATATGATTGCCGGGCTGTATACGGTAAACGGTGTCATCCGGCGCAGAGATCAGCGCCCAGCGTTTACCATTACGCTCAAGGTTGCCCACAAAGACCAGCGAGTCCAGTGGAAATTTTTCCAGCGCTTCACGTTTGCGATTGCTATCCGGGCGCAGCCCATCATCAAAAACGGGAGCCTCTTCCAGCTCATCAACAAAGAGGACAAATGGATCGCGCAGACTAGCGGGATCATAGCTAAAGGATTCATAGGGTTTGATTTCAGGCAATCCCTTGATGCGACCCTGCTTGCGGGATTTGACATCATCAATATATGACGTCAGATCCTGGTGTTGTTCCCCACTACAGCCAACCAGTAATAGCAATGCACATAACAGTACGCTATTGAAAACACCCTTCGTCTGTTTTTGTAAATTATTCAACATATTCATGCGATCCTGTCAGATAAATAACTTATCTTTTCCGCCCTTTGCGCTTTTTGTTTTTATTAGCACGAAGTTGTGAAAGTTCATTCTCATCCAGATAACGGTAAGTCTTGGCAATCACGCGCATGGTCATATTCTTATTAACGTCTTCAGTAGTGCTATTTTTTACGATGGAAATATCATGTAAGGTTACGATGCGCGGTAAGGCGGCGATGCCACTGACAAAACGACCAAAACGGTGGTAGTCACCGGTCATTTCAATCTCAATAGGAAATTCGGCGTAAAAATCTTTTTGCACTTCTTTATTCGGTTTGAACAGTTTGAAATCAATGCCACTGGCCAGCCCAGTCTGAGAAATATCTACCAGCAGATCGTCAATTTCGGTTTTACTTGGCAGTTGTCGCAGCATGGTGCCGAAAGACTGTTCCATCTCCTTCATTTGTAATTTATAAGCATCCAGGTTAGCGGCCTTTTTCCATTTGGCTTCAAAGTCCTGCTTCAGCTTCAGCTCCTGTGCTTCGATCCTGCCCAGCTTTTCCTGTTGCCCCTGAATGTCCAGAAAATAGCCCAGCACCAGCACCAGGATACAGACTACGACTATTACCCCGGCTTTAATCGGCATCGGCCAACTGCCAATGGCATTGATGTCAAGCTCATTTAAATCAAGATTGATATCTTTCATGACTTGCTACCGGCAGATTTGTTGACCTGCATGGCACGCAGGGTAAATTCACGCGAATCATCCGATTCCTTCTTATCGAGTTTAATAATATCCAGTACCGGTTTGTCCAACCAGTCTGAAGCCTCAATGTTGCGCATGAACGCTGAGACGCGAGCATTAGACTGGGCATAACCAACGATAGTAATGTTCTTGCCTTTTTGCTCAATACTTTTCAGGTATAGCCCCTGCGGCAGGATGCGAGCAATTTCATCAAACAGATGTACGATTTCAGGCCGATTGCCCTGCAACTGCTGAATAACTGAGATGCGTGCCTGCAGACTCTGTTTATCACTCTCAAGCTTCTCGATTTCCTTGATCTGCGCATCCACGTCAGCAATTTTGGCGGTGAGAAACTGGTTACGTTGAGACTGAGTATCGACCATAGTACCGTACTGGATATGCACAACTGCGATAAGCAATCCCACCAGAACCACGGATAGCCCCATGATAGTAAGAAATTGTCGCTGTTGTTCCTTGCGTAGTTCTTCGCGCCAGGGCAGGAGATTAATACGTGCCATCAGTCAAAACTCCTCATTGCCAAACCACAGGCAATCATTAATGCAGGAGCGTCATTGCTGAGACTTTGTGCTTTGACCCGTGAGGCCAGGGTCATATTAGTAAAAGGATTCGCCACCGAGGTGTGTACGCTTAGTTTATTGGCAATAAGCTCGTCGATACCCATAATCATGGCGCTGCCACCAGCAAGAACAATGTGATCGACGGTGTTGTACTGACTGGAGGAAAAGAAAAACTGTAGTGAACGGCTAACCTGTTGTGCCATCGCATCTTTAAACGGTTCCAGCACTTCGGGCACATAGTTATCAGGCAGGCCGCCCTGACGTTTGGCCATGCCCGCTTCTTCATAAGACAGGCCATAACGACGCTGAATTTCTTCAGTAAGCTGTTTGCCACCAAACACCTGCTCACGGGTATAGATAGTTTTCAGATCGTGCATCACATTAAGCGTGGTCATGGTGGCACCGACATCGATGACCGCGATAGTTTGATCGATACCCTGCTCAGGCAACTGTGGTGCCAGCATGTTGAATGAATTTTCAATGGCATAGGCTTCAACATCGATAATTTTTGCCTTCAGACCGGCAAGCTCAATCGCGGCCATACGCACATCAACATTTTCACTACGTGAAGCAGCAAGCAGCACATCGACACGCTCTGGATCATTCTCCGTCGGCCCCAGCAGTTCAAAGTCGAGATTAACTTCTTCTAATGGGTAAGGAATATATTGATCGGCTTCCAGCTCGATTTGCCGTTCCATATCATCTTCGGTAAGCATCGCCGGCATCGAGATGGTTTTGGTGATAACCGCAGAACCGGCTACAGCGGCAGCGGCAAATTTGTTACGGGATCCCGAACGCTTGACCGCGCGTTTGATGGCCTCGCCAACCGCTTCCACATCTGAAATATTTTTCTCGATGACAGAATTAGGGGGCAGGGGTTCGACCGCATAACTTTCTACGCGCAAACGGTCGCCATGCTTGCCCAGTTCGAGCAACTTGATAGCGGTGGAACTGATATCCAGCCCTAAAACAGGCGGATTTTTTGATTTAAACAGCTCGGCAAAACCCATTTTCTTCTTTAATACCTTGGGGTTAGAGAAACTATATCCATAATTACATTAGGTTTCAGACTCAACTATAGGACAACGTATGAATAATTACAAACACAAAACCGGACGTGGTTCAGTCATTCACACCTTGCTAGCATAGTGTTCCCTGTGTTGAAACGATATACTCCCTATCGGGCGGAGCCACAGGAATCTTTACTTTTATCAACCATATGAAGCCGATTATTAAGAAATTTATCACACTTTGCCTTGCCTCGGTTCTCACTCTGAGCCTTCTGGCCACGGTTGGCGGGGTCGCTGTCTATATTTACATCACCCCGCAGTTGCCTGAAATCAGCACCTTAAAAGACGTGCAGTTGCAGGTTCCGCTGCGTGTTTTTGCCCGTGAAGGCGAGCTTATTGCTGAATTTGGCGAAATGAAGCGAACACCACTCAAGTATGAAGAATTTCCCAAAGCCCTGATTCAGGCAGTATTGGCAGCCGAGGATGATCGTTTTTTCGAGCATCCCGGGGTGGATTATCAGGGAATTCTACGCGCCGCCTGGTTGCTAGTACGCACCGGTGAGCGCGCACAGGGTGGCAGCACTATCACCATGCAGGTAGCACGAAATTTTTTTCTCAGCCGCGAGAAAACCTTCCTGCGTAAAATTAACGAGATCTTTCTCGCACTAAAAATTGAAGATGAGCTGAGCAAAGAAGAGATCCTCGCGCTGTACCTGAATAAAATTTACCTGGGCAAACGCGCTTACGGTTTCGCTGCCGCCGCCCAGGTTTATTATGGCAAACCACTGGCAGAACTGGATCTATCTGAAATTGCCATGATCGCCGGGCTACCCAAAGCACCCTCAAGTTATAACCCTGTGGTCGCACCGGAACGCGCCCGAATTCGTCGGGATTATGTTCTCAGACGAATGCAGAGCCTGGGCTACATTGAGCCGATCAACTATGAACAAGCTCGGCAGGTTGAGGTACATGCCAGCGTATATGGGAAAAATATTGGAGTCGATGCCCCCTATATCGCTGAAATGGTACGCAATGAAATGGTTAGCCGCCACGGTAACGCGGCCTACACCAGCGGCTATGAAGTTTACACCACGATTGATGCCCGCCTGCAACAAGCTGCCAACCGAGCCTTGCGCGATGACTTGCTGGCCTATGAGCGACGGCATGGTTACCGTGGCATTATCAGGCATGTCGATTTATTCGCGCTTGATGATGAAGGTGATGAGTTAGCAGCATGGACTGCATTATTGCGAAAGGAAAAACCAGTGGGGCACTTGCTGCCTGCGCTGATCATTAGTGTTGGCGATGAAACCGCCTATGCCTTTACTCAGGACGGGCGACTGGCCTATCTGGGTTGGGAGCAGATCAAATGGGCTCGTCGCATCATTGATGAAAATCATCTGGGGCGAGAGCTTAAATCTGCAGGAGAAGCCCTGAAAATTGGAGATGTGGTTTATCTAGCCGCCGCCGGGACGGGCTGTCACTGGCTGGCACAGATCCCGCGAGTAGCTGGGGCACTGGTTTCGCTTCGGCCCGAGGATGGTGCTACCGATGCACTGGTCGGTGGTTTTGATTATTACCAGAGTAAATTTAACCGGGTGATTCAGGCACAACGCCAGCCCGGTTCCAGCTTCAAACCTTTTGTGTATACCGCCGCACTGGACAAAGGCCGCACGCCAGCCAGTATTATCAATGATGCGCCCGTGGTCTTCGACGCACCCGGTCTGGAAGATACCTGGCGACCGGAAAACTATAGCGGCCGTTTTTATGGGCCTACCCGTCTGCGCCAGGCACTGGTTAAATCGCGCAACCTGGTTTCCATTCGTTTACTGCGAGACATTGGCATTGGTTATACCGCACGCTACGCAGCACGTTTTGGCTTTAAACCAAAAAATCTTCCGCGCGATCTATCACTGGCGCTGGGCAGCGGCACCATCACACCTTACCAACTGGCAACGGCCTACACCGTATTTGCCAATGGCGGTTATAAGGTAGACCCTTATTTTATTGATTACATCCGTCGCAATGGCCAGCTGGTTGAAGTATCACGACCATTACAAGTATGTCGTGAATGCGATGCCAAGGCCAAAGCAGAAAAAATAGCTGCGCAGAAATTGCTACAGCAAACGGCTGCGAGTGATACGGCTACAACAGAGAACATAGCCTCAGCTAAACCAGTGCCCTGGCAACTGCCCGCAAAGTATGCCGAAGTAGATGAACAGGAATGGACTCAGATTCGTCAAGGCCCCCAGCGACCACATTTGGCCAAGCGTGTGCTCAGTCCACAAACAGTATTTTTAATTAATACTATGTTGCGGGATGTGATTCGCAAGGGTACAGGTCGACGCGCGCTGGTGCTTAAGCGCAGCGATCTTGCAGGCAAGACCGGCACCACCAATGATCAGCGTGACGCCTGGTTTACCGGCTTCAACAGTGATGTCACAACTATCGCCTGGGTAGGTTTCGATACCCCTCAACCGCTGGGTGATCATGAAACAGGGGCTCGCGCGGCACTGCCAATGTGGATTGAATATATGCGCGCGGCGCTGCAAGACAAACCGGAAACGCCGTTGGAACAGCCCATCGGGGTCGTCTCAGTGCGCATCGATCCGGAAACCGGCGAACTGGCCGATGCCAATCAGAGTGATGCGATATTTGAATATTTTCGTAGCGAGAATGTCCCGGGGCGAGAGACAGAAACACAAGCTGCTGATAGCCCCGCGCAGAGTGGCTCGGATATTACTGAACAGCTGTTTTAATTTGTCTGTAGTTTGCATGCTTGACAGAAGGCGCAGTAACGCTATTACTTTTAGTAGCAAACTCACCCGGCAAACAATTTTTTGAAGACATGAGCAGCAGCATGAGCAACCGCAACATCAAAGCCCAGCAAATGCGTCTGCGCCTGGCTCAGGAAGCCGCACAGATTCTTTTGCAACGTGGAGATCGTGATTATTACGCAGCCAAGCACAAGGCCGCCGCGCATTTAGGTGCCACAGACACGCGCAATATGCCCAGCAATACTGAAATTGAATCAGCCTTGCAGGAATACCAGCGAATTTTTCGTGCCGATAGTCAACCCGCTGAATTACATCGTTTGCGTAAAGCCGCCTTGCATGCCATGCAATTTTTCAAAGATTTCAAACCCCGACTGGTGGGCAGTGTCCTCCGTGGTACAGCAGATGAACACTCCGTTGTAAGCTTACATGTTGTTGCCGCCACCGTAGAAGACATTGATCTGTTTTTAATACAGTACAATATACCCTTTGAAATGGGTGAGAAGCGGGTACGCTTTCAGCCAGAGCAAATACAAAATTTGCCGGTCTACCGTTTTGTCGCCGAGGACACCCCCATCGAAGTCGTGATTTTCCCTGCGGACGGACCACGCCAGCCGCCTTTAAGTCCGCTGGATAGCCGACCGATGCAGCGTGCAAACATTTCTGAACTAGAACAATTATTACAGGACGAACAAGGAATTGCTGGTTTATAGTAGTAGTAATGCGATATTCTGAATTGGCTCGCGACAACAACAGGGAATAGTATGCTTCCAAGCACCATCTCATCTTATGTTCTGCTTATCACCAAAGCGCTGGAAGAAGAAGGCCATGACAGTGAGGCTCTGTTCCTTAGTCTGAACATGGATCCAGCCGGTCTTAGTGACCCCCATGTGCGCTATTCTTTCGCTTCGGTACAACAGCTTTGGGAAGCCGCTGCACGGCTAACCAATAATCCCTGCTTTGGACTTAACGCAGCCCAGCACTGGCATCCCACTACCCTGCATGCGCTGGGTTATGCCTGGTTTGCTAGCGACTCACTGCGTGATGCGCTGGAACGAATGGTACGTTATGTACGCCTGGTAAGTACGGCAGCAAAAGCCCGACTTGATGAGGAAGTGCCAGGCTACCGCTTTACTCTGGAATATGAAGAGAAGGCGCAACCCGCCGTAGAAGCAGTAGATGCAGCCCTGGCGACATTGGTGAGTATGTGTCGCCTTAGTTATGATGGTGAACTGAACCCGCTGGCTATTTCCCTTAAACGTACCGAGCCGGTATGCAGCGATAAACTACTACAATATTTTCAATGCCCGGTCTATTTTGAACAATCTGAAAACAGCGTTTTGTTTAGCCACGAAGTGCTGGAAACATCATTGCCAACCGCGAATGCCATTCTGGCCGGAAACAATGATCGTCTGATTAAAGAATATCTTGCACGGCTGGACAAAAGCATTCTCAGCGCCCAGGTGAAGGCACGTTTGCTGGAGCTATTGCCTTCCGGAAATATCAATGAAGAACGAATGGCCTCTTTGTTGAATGTTAGCCTGCGTAGTCTGCAACGAAAGCTAAAAGAGGAAGACACAGGGTTTAAAATGTTGTTAGAAGATACTCGCCGTGAACTGGCTGAAAATTATATTCGCGACAATAGTTTATCGATTAGCGAAATCACCTACCTGCTGGGATTTTCTGAACCTAGCAACTTTACCCGCGCATTTAAACGTTGGCAGGGTGTCTCGCCCAGCGCTTACCGTGACGGCCTGCAATAAACTTCCCCGCAGCACGCTACGGGGTATCAGTGGTAGGTTCGCAGCAAGCAGCGGGGAATTTAACCCGTAGAGATTAAAACGGCAGGCCAAACACCAGCCGATAAACACTAATATTATTGCCGAAGCGATAGCCGATACCAATACCACTAAAGCCGATTTTTGCCAGCTGCATATCCGGATCCGTATCAAAGGTCATGCCGACTTCGTTTTGAGCAGAAATTTCAAACGAGTTGTCGGCGAACTGCAAAAATTCAAGGCTATTGGTGTACATGAAGTTAGTGTAATAAATCCGCAATGCCGTTTTTCTATCCCACACCTGCCAGGGCAGTGGTTTCTGCAAACTGAAACCGGTTTCCAGTCGGCTGAAATCATTGCTTCCCCGGTTACCTGCCGTGGTATTACCGGCAAATAAAAATTCGTTGAATAACGTGAAGTCCAGTTTGCCCAGATCAAAGATCGCCATGCTTTTAACCCCGACACCATAAACCCAGGCGGAGTGGTTGGTGGCAAAATCATGACCGCCCCCGAGATCAGCAAACGGCGTCACTGTCCAGTTATCCCGCAGCTGAAAAGCAAAGGCCACGCCGGGTACAAAGGTCAGGGTTTCAATGCGCGTAGGCAGACCGGCTTCAGCAATTTCTTTCAGTTTAAAATTAATAAATCCAGCCGTGAGCGGCAGCCGAAAATTGAGGCCATAGCGATCAGCTTCAGGCTCACGATAACTGATCGAAAAGGGCATGTGATAAATCTGCACTGCGCGATCAGCCGCCGTATAAATACCCGTGCCAAGATAGTTGGCATAGGCATAGTTAATCTGAGCGCTAAGCTTGTCATCCTGCTCATCGGTCTGCGCGGGGAGCGCGAACAACAGGCTGAGCAACAATAGTCCGCATTGATATGGGAAAAGGTGGGCAAACATCAGGATGCTATTTCAGTCGTGCAACCCCGGTTTCAATCGCCGCCTGCGCCACCGCACCCGCAACGGTTTCCCGCAGTCGTGGGTCAAACGGTTTGGGAATAATGTACTGTGAACCAAAGACCAGTTGTTCGCCGTCATAGGCCGTAATAACTTCTTTCGGCACCGGTTCGCGCGCCAGCCCGGCCAGTGCTTTGACTGCCGCGACTTTCATGGCGGTATTGATGCAGGTAGCGCGCACATCCAGTGCGC
The DNA here is from genome assembly GCA_964539595.1 of uncultured Thiohalophilus sp. Lineage (GTDB taxonomy): Bacteria > Pseudomonadota > Gammaproteobacteria > UBA6429 > Thiohalophilaceae > JAADGZ01. The sequence continues at coordinate 45,214 of CAZIJT010000002.1, forward strand.
CTCGAAAAATAAAAGGAAACCCCAACACATTGTTTACCTGATTAGGGTAGTCACTGCGCCCCGTCGCAAGAATCAGATCATCGCGGGTAGCATGTGCCAGCGCCGGATCAATTTCGGGATCAGGATTGGAAAGCGCAAAAACAATAGGCCTGTCGGCCATGCTGCGCAACATATCAGCGGTGATCAGATTCGGCCCGGAGACACCAATGAAAACATCGGCTCCAACCAGTGCATCAGCCGCACTACGCCGATCCGTTTCACGGGCAAATTCCTGTTTATACTGGTTGATACCCTCACGCCCATGATGCACCACGCCCATGCGATCCAGCAGATAAATTCGTCGTGCGCCCAGACTTTTAAGCATGCGCATAGCCGCAATACCCGCCGCACCGGCGCCCATGCAAACAATATGCGCGGACTCCATATCTTTACCGGCAATCTCCAGCGCATTCAGTAGCCCGGCAGCGATAATAATGGCCGTACCGTGCTGGTCATCGTGAAACACCGGGATATCGAGTTGTTTACTCAGCGCCTGTTCAATTACAAAACAGTTTGGAGCCGCAATGTCTTCCAGATTGATGCCGCCAAAAGTGGGGGCAATCCGGCGCACCGTATCAATAAAGGCCTCCGGGGATTCGGCATCGACTTCGATATCCATAACATCAATATCCGCGAAGCGTTTAAACAGCACCGCCTTACCCTCCATCACCGGTTTGCTGGCCAGCGCACCCATCCGACCCAGTCCCAGCACGGCGGAACCGTCCGTGATGACCGCAACCAGATTACCTTTGCCGGTATAGAGATAGGCATCTTCAGGGTTCTCAGCGATGGCACGTACCGGTGCGGCGACACCGGGAGTATAGGCTAGACTCAGTTCGTCCCGAGTTTCGCAGGACTTGGTAATCGCGGTTGCGATTTTCCCCGGTATTGGTTCGGCATGATAGTGAAGTGCCGCTGCCGTCAATTTTTTCTGTTCGGGGGTATCAGTACTCATGCGATTTTTCCTTGATAAATAAGAGCCGGTTATACGCTGGCAGGCACGCCTGTGTCCTGCAATATTATTTTAACCACAGCCGTAGATGCAAATCTCTTCTTATTTTATCTCCAGCGACGCGGGATGATGCAGGTTCATACGTTGTTGTCCCTTGCGGCTGTAGATCCAGCCACGAACAGTAAGCTCACGGCCAATCAGCTGTTCGAACTGGCCTTGCTTAAAATAGGTCAGGTCTTTTTTATGGATGCGTAGCGCAAAGCGCTCACCCAGGTTTAACCAGAGCGCGGTTTTACTATGCCCTACTCGACTCAATCGGCCACGAACAAAATGAAACCCGCTAATATCAGCGCTAAGTTGCTGAGCATCCAGTGGTGTGAAATAAGGGTGATGCCAGATTCCAAGGTGTTGTTTGCGGGCGGTTTTTTCGGCGTGGATATAACACCGGTAGGCCCAGAGGTTAGGTGGGATCTGGATGGCGGCTCCCATCCCGGCAGTCAGCAGCTGCGCGCTGATATTGTCGCCATCGATAGTAAAGGCGTGGGCAAGCATGCGCCCATAGCGATCCTGTTTTTCAATGCCCCAGCGTAGTTTGATCTGGCGGTCGGCCAGGCGCTGTAACATCCGCGTGGCTAATGCCGCCAGCGGTTCACTGGCCTGTCCATTTTTGCCCCGCTCCGGCGTGTTGATGCCAATCAGCCGCAACCGACGGCCATCGGTAAGTTGCAGAGTATCGCCATCAATAATACGTTTGACCGCGACACTTTCATCATAGCGGGAACTGGAGCAGTCGGCCGTGGCGGCAAACGTGAACAGACAGAGGAGAGTTATCAGCAGCGCACCGAGCCTCCGGTGGGTGAACACTCTGTGCGCCAGCGAATATAGTGCCTTTATTTCATACCGTATTTCTGGCGGAACTTGTCAACGCGACCCGCAGTATCAACTAGCTTCTGTTTGCCAGTATAAAAAGGATGGCATTGTGAGCAGACTTCGATGTTGATGTCTTTGCCACTGGTGGAACGTGTGTTGAAGGTGTTGCCACAGCTACAGGTGACACTAATATCGCCGTAAGCGGGATGGATTTCTGCTTTCATTTTCCTTAGACCTCAAATTTATTTACGCATGTCGCGACCCGCTCGGACTGACGACGAGCACCACAAGCCAGAAGGCGGCCAATCATACGGAAAACCCTGCTTGACGGCAAGTGAAGCTGATTTTATTTTGTGGCGGCGGTTAGCGGGCGAAAAGGCAGGATAGCGGCTTCGCACGGTTTGCTGCTCTGGCGACCCTGTCCCGGCTTCGCCAGATCCTGGGTTACATCACCCAGCTGTTGTAATGTTTCCCACATCATCTGGGAAATTTTGATACAGGCGGACAGGGGATTGCTGGAACGAGCACGCAGGCAATCAATTTGCCATTGCAGGCCGCGCAGGCGTGGCTGGCTGTCCAACGGAGCGCTTGAGATGAAGGTATTTATAACGTCGGCGCGCATGGCCTCAAAAGCCTCTGGGTCGGTTTTTGCAATTTCTGACCACTGGTCAAAATTAATGTTGCTGAGTTTTTCTTTTGCCTGTAACTGCGTTTTGTTCATGTCCCACACCTTCAGTTATTGAGGGGCATCTGCGATGCCACCTGTTTTTTTGTTTATCCTGCCACAATGCTTGTTGCCAGGGGATAGGCAAAACCGCATAGGAAATATGGTCTAGTGGACAATCACCTGCTGAAAGTTAAATTTTCATTGATAATCAAGAGCTTGTCAAAGTGACTTGGCGAAGGGTATTGAAGGGAAGTCTGTGCTTGTTGAGCTATATGCTTGTATTTAATAGCATTTTAAATACAATAAAAATACTGAAATTTGATTAAAATTCGTGCAGATCGACCCTGATGAGGCCGTACTTGCCCGCAGGAACTACGGGCAAATATTCTTTAGCGCTTCATCGAGTCAAAAAACTCGGCGTTGGTTTTGGCCGCTTTGAGCTTGTCGTGAACAAATTCGATGGCCGCAATTTCATCCATATCATGCACCACCTTGCGCAGAATCCACATCATCTGCAATTCATCAGGCTTGGTTAACTGCTCCTCACGACGAGTGCCGGAGCGGTTGATATTAATCGCCGGGTACAGACGTTTTTCTGCAATGCGGCGATCCAGGTGGATCTCCATGTTGCCGGTGCCCTTGAACTCTTCATAAATCACATCGTCCATGCGCGAACCGGTTTCCACCAGTGCAGTCGCGATAATAGTCAGGCTGCCACCTTCCTCAATGTTACGGGCGGCACCAAAGAAACGTTTGGGACGATGCAGGGCATTGGCATCGACACCACCGGTGAGGACTTTGCCGGAGGACGGGATGACCGTGTTATAGGCGCGCGCCAAACGGGTAATAGAATCCAGCAGGATGACCACGTCTTTTTTGTGCTCGACCAGACGCTTGGCTTTTTCGATGACCATTTCTGCCACCTGCACATGGCGACTGGCAGGCTCATCAAAGGTTGACGACACCACTTCACCACGGACTGAGCGGGACATTTCGGTCACTTCTTCAGGCCGCTCATCGATAAGCAGGACGATGAGATGAACTTCGGGATGGTTGTGCGTAATAGAATGAGCAATGTCATGCAGCATCATGGTCTTACCCGCCTTGGGCGGAGAGACGATAAGACCGCGCTGACCCTTGCCAATGGGAGCCACCATGTCGATGACCCGAGCGGTCATATCTTCACTGGAACCATTGCCAATTTCAAGCGCCATACGCTGGTTCGGGTGCAGCGGGGTCAGATTTTCAAACAGGATTTTATGTTTGGCATTTTCGGGTGAATCAAAATTGATCTTGCTGACTTTAAGCAGGGCAAAATAACGCTCGCTGTCTTTGGGGGGGCGAATTTTGCCTGAAATGGTATCGCCGGTGCGTAAGTTGAAGCGGCGAATCTGGCTGGGTGAAACATAAATATCATCAGGCCCGGCCAGATAGGAACTTTCGGCGGAACGCAGGAAGCCAAAGCCGTCCTGCAATATCTCCAGCACACCATCGCCGTAGATATCTTCGCCACTTTTGGCATGCGCCTTGAGGATGGCAAAAATAATATCCTGTTTTCGTGAGCGGGAGGTACCTTCAATGCCGTTTTTGCTGGCCAGCGAGATAAGATCGGAGACGGGGGTTTGTTTCAGTTCAGTCAGATTCATTAGGATTTTTGTCTTTAAAAGAATTTAAAAAAAGATGTTGGTTTTGATTTGGTGAACATTGCGACGAGCAGACGCGATGTCACGGTGTCGAAATTACTTTGAATACAGGTATTTTTTAGAGGTTTGCCGACAGGGGCAATGGGTTCGTTATTAGTACGAAGTTCTAAATTATTAATATTAAACTAACATCAAATCATGATTTCGTCCAGCCCGTATTGAATATAAATACAAGCTGAACGAAATCGCCACTAAAAATCGAGCGCTAAAGGTTACTATCAATAAAGGCAGTTAGCTGCGATTTGGAGACAGCACCGACCTTGGTGGCTTCCACATTGCCACTTTTGAACAGCATCAGGGTAGGAATGCCACGGATGCCGAATTTAGGTGGCGTCGCAGGGTTTTCATCAATATTTAATTTGACGATTTTCAGTTTACCCTCGTACTCATCAGCAATTTCATCCAGGATGGGGGCGATCATTTTGCAGGGACCACACCAGTCCGCCCAGTAATCAACCAGCACGGGCCCTTCGGCGTTTACCACTTCCTGTTCGAACTTGTCATCGGTTGTATAGACAATTTTATCACTCAACGCTGTTTCTCCCGTTGTTTGTATTAACTGTATTTGAGCCTATGCAGCGTCTTATTTCAAGTACCTAAATTATCGTCGCCACAGTCTTATCTGTTATGCTGCTGCCATTATGACTGATAAACATATTACTGATATTACTTTTGCAAGCTTTGATCTTCCTGCCAGTTTGCAGCAAGGCATTGAAGATACAGGCTTTTCTCATTGCACCCCGATTCAGGCCGAAACCCTGCCAGTGGCCCTGGCAGGTCAAGATGTAAGTGGTCAGGCACAAACCGGCACCGGTAAAACCGCCGCATTTTTAATTGCCATGTTTGCGCAATTGTTGGGCAAACCTGCCACATCAGAGCAGAGTAGCCTGCCTCTGCGCGCAATAATCCTCGCACCAACACGAGAACTGGCCTTACAGATTCACAGTGACGCGGAAAAAATTGGCGCGCATACGGGGCTGAAACTGGCACTCGCCTATGGCGGCACCGGTTATGAAAGCCAGCGCAACACCCTGAAAGAGGGCGCGGATGTACTCATTGGTACGCCGGGACGCATTATTGATTACTTCAAACAGGGCGTGTTTAAACTAGATGCCATTCAGGTAATGGTGCTGGATGAAGCGGATCGCATGTTTGATCTGGGCTTTATTAAAGATATTCGTTATTTGCTTCGGCGCATGCCCGCGCCAGAGCAACGTTTGAGTTTGCTGTTTTCAGCAACCCTGTCCCATCGTGTGGCCGAGCTGGCTTACGAACACATGCACAACCCCCAACCCATCAAAATTGAATCAGAAAAAATTACCGCCGATAAAGTAACCGAGGTGGTGTATTACCCGGCCAAGGAAGAAAAAATTCCATTGTTACTGGGCTTGCTAAATACCTGGGAAGTAAAATGTGCGCTGGTGTTTGTGAACACCAAGCGGGTAGCGGAAAGAGTCGCGGCTTATCTGGGCGGCAACGGTTATGAAACAGCCTTACTAACCGGGGACGTGCCGCAGAAAAAACGCCAGAGTTTACTCAAACGTTTTACCGATGGTGAGCTGAAAATCATGGTGGCAACCGATGTCGCCGCGCGTGGCTTGCATATTCCAGACGTTAGCCATGTGGTTAATTTTGATTTGCCGCAGGACGCCGAAGATTATGTTCACCGTATTGGACGTACCGCGCGTGCGGGAGCCAAGGGTGATGCGATTAGTTTCGCCTGTGATGAATATGTATTTTCTCTGCCCGAGATTGAAGAGTATGTGAACCATAAGATAACGGTGCAGCAGATCAGCGCGGAAATACTGGTGAAACCCCAGGCTCCGTTGAAAATCGAACGTAAGCCGCGACATCAGGGTGGTGGCGGTCGAGGCTCATCAAATCGAGGTGGCCGCTCAGGAAATTCGTCACACCATCGTTCCCGGCGTAGCTAAATAGCGGTTGCAGATACCCTTCCCTGTAAACGGGGTGCGGATGAACCGGCTGGGGGCTTTGAACTTGTACGACTGAAGTCGCACCTACAGTCGTGCCTGCAGCCGTATCGACAGGCTACCAACCATAGTTATGAGTAATTTCCTCGCCCGGAGCGATATCGCGTAAGGCGCAGACTTCCCGTGTTTCATAGTAGGCCGCGTTAGGCTGGTCATCGTGATTGATATAACGTAAATAGCAGCGCACTTCAAAGCCCTGTTCATCGCTCAACCAAAGCACATGTGGCCCATCGGTTTGAGTGTGCTGACCCTGTGCAATACCAATAAGCTGACCGGCACGAATCGATTTTTTAGCAAACAGTCCCTTGCCGTGGATAGCGCTGGATGAGACTGAGACTAACGGGTTGTTACTGCGTTGCTGAATTTTGTGCATAAATATTTCCTTGTGTCAGGGTTGAAATTGGTTGTGGCTACAATTGCTAGCTACTCGCCAGCAAAGCACTAGCGTTGCTGCTGTTGCCGCCAGAGCTGAAAATTGGGCTGTTTTATATAGGCCTTGCTGTTGACGTAGGTGAGCACGTTTTGCAGGCGATAAAACCAGACCACCGAGTCGATGCGGATAATTTCTTTTCCACCTTCATCAAAAAATATCAGGGTGGGGGTGTAGTCCAGATTTAAGCTTTCAGCCCATTTTCGTGTGCTGGTTCTTTCCCCTCCCGGGGTAATCAGCGGAGTGTCCGCAACCAGATTTAACTGCACCGCATCGAGCTGGTTCAGCAGCATATGAATGCGCGGGTCGCTAAGTGGGCCACCATGCAACACGTCACAGGCATGGCAACGAGGACGCTCATACGATACCAGCAGGGGGCGGCTGGCCTTAATATGGCTACGATCTAACAGGTAAGGCGGGGGCAAAAAACTATCATTTTCGTTGAGTCGATCTTTGCCATAACTAAAGGCACTTTCTGCCCGCGCCAGATAAAGGCGAAACGGCTCTTTTAAATAATGACCATCGGCAACGTACTCCAGTGCGGCACGAAATTGATAGGGGGGACGATAGCCACGCAGACGCAGGGCTTCGCGCCCCTGCGTATCATAGAATACGATTGAGGGCGTGAAGTTGGTATTTTGGGCGACAGAATAAGTTTTTTCTGTCCAGCTCTTACCCTCAAAATCGACAACTGATTTCTGTCCACGCACGTTGATGGCGATGACGTCAAAATTTTTCAGCGTGTAATTGAGAATATCTTTCTGACCCCAGTTATTCTCCAGTTGCGCCTTGCAATAGGGGCAGCGCTTTTGGCCAAAGTAAATAATCAGACCTTTTTTTCCATTTTCGCGGGCTTCAAGCAAGTCTTCCTGTAGCTCGAGAAAACTCATTTTAAACCAGTCGGGCAAGACCAGATTATCTTTCAATGGTTGATCATCAAACCCCGGTTCGTCAGGGTTCGCTGCGAGGCTATTCTGGACAGGTAAAAATAGTAGCGTTGCTAATAATACTAGTAGCAGTAGTAATCCGCTAAATAGTGTTCCCGGTCGGGCAGCGAAAGAATGGTTTTTTGTTAGGTATTCGTGCATGGTTGCGCGCAATATCGGCTTTCGTTTTTATCGTGAACTCAAGTATTACACACATATGACTATCAACGCTGTGTATTACCGAAACGACGAGCGCGCAGAGGTGAAACGACAATTGAATGAAAAGCTGGGTTCGCAGCTGGTCGAGGAAAAATCCTACGCGGACTACCCGTAATCAGCTTCGCCTTGAGCTAATGCTCAGGATGCGCTACTGGAGGAGTCGTTCTTGTCCGCATCTTTGTCGGCCTCCAGATTACCACAATTATTATTCAGCACTTTTAGACCTGGGTAGTCGAGGATCTGAATATGTTTGCGTTCCACCAGCAAAAACCCCTGTTCCTGAAACTGGGTAAAGAGCCGGCTAACGGTTTCTACCGCCATGCCCAGCAGGTTGGCAATATCATTGCGTGACATGCTGAGATTGAATTCTGTCGAGGAAAACCCCCGCGCCTGATAACGCTCAGAAAGATTGATCAGAAAACTGGCCAGCCGACTATCGACTGGCAGGCGTGCAAGAATGGTCATGTGGCACTGATCGTGACGGATTTCCTCACTCATCAGCGAGAGTAGATGATGCTGCAAGCCGGGAATCTCCAGACTCAGCGCCTCGAGACGTTCATAGGGCAATTCGCAAACGCTGGTGGTCTCCAGCGCCATGGCCGAGCAGACATGCTGGTTGCTGCTAATCGCATCCAGCCCCATCAGCTCTCCGGGCAGGTGCAGGCTGATGATTTGATCGCGGCCATCGCGGGTACTGGTAAAGGTTTTCAGGCTGCCTGAACGCACCGCATAAACCGAATTGAATGCCTCGCCGATGCGGAACAGGTAGTCGCCCTTATCGACGGGTCGGCGACGCTTAATGATCTGTTCGAGTTTATCTAGATCGCCCTCGGCCAGCCCCATGGGCATGCATAGCTCGAACAGGCTGCAACTCTGGCAGCGAGAACGGAGTTCATCGAGTTTTATAATTCGGTCTTTTAGCATACTAGGGCACCTGCAGCCATGGTTGGGGTTGCTGACATTTCTGTCTTAGACGAAATTTTAGTAAATAATTAGACATGAATATACTCATTTCTGCGATCATTGAAAAAATGTATGATTTCTCAGGCAGAATTATCGGAACCGCTTCTGCAAGAATTTAGCCCCCTCGGCCTTTCACCTATGCTGGAATCCGCGGTATCCTTAGCCTTTATTTGCTGGGCGCGACCTATTTTTGCGCACCCTCACATGGATTTAATCCGAATTTGGAGCCTAACTATGACAAAGCGTCAGGCCACCGTGTCACGCGAAACGCTGGAAACACAGATTGAAGTCAGCCTGGATCTTGAAGGCAAGGGCAATACCCAGTTTAAAACCGGCGTGCCCTTTCTGGAACACATGCTGGATCAGGTCGCCCGCCACGGCATGCTGGATCTGGCCATTAAGGCCAAAGGCGATGTGCATATCGATGACCACCACACGGTAGAGGACATCGGCATCACCCTGGGGCAGGCCTTTGCCCAGGCGCTGGGGGATAAAAAAGGCATCTGTCGCTACGGTCACGCCTATGTACCGCTGGACGAGGCACTGTCCCGGGTCGTGATCGACTTTTCCGGGCGACCGGGGCTGGAATATCATGTGGACTACCCGCGGGCGCAGATCGGTAATTTTGACGTGGATCTGCTGGCAGAATTCTTCCAGGGCTTTGCCAATCACGCACTGGTCACCCTGCACATTGATTGCCTGCGTGGCGACAATGCACACCACATCGCCGAAACCATATTCAAAGCGTTTGGCCGAGCCTTGCGCATGGCGCTTAGCGCCGATTCACGTATGGCGGGTATTTTACCTTCAACCAAGGGACATCTCTAAAGCCGGGGCAAACCCGCTTTGAGTCCATCCTGAATGACCGGAAAAATCAGATGAACCGTGTTGCAGTTATTGATTATGGAATGGGTAACCTGCATTCCGTGGCCAAGGCACTTGAGCATGCCAGCGAAAATGTCGAGGTTCTGGTCACCGCTGAGGCCGAAAAAATTCTACAGGCCGACCGGGTCGTGCTGCCGGGCGTGGGCGCAATTCGTGATTGCATGTCGGAAATCCGTCGTCTAGGGCTGGACGAGGTGGTACATCAGGTGACAAATTCTGGCCAACCGTTACTTGGCGTCTGTGTTGGCATGCAGGCAATGATGGACTTCAGTGAAGAAAATAATGGCACTGACTGCCTGGGGCTGTTTCCCGGTCGGGTTGAATACTTCGGTGAAGATCTCCGCGATCCACAAACTAACGAGAAGCTAAAAATTCCACATATGGGCTGGAATCAGGTACATCAGCAGACCGACCACCCTCTCTGGGCTGGAATCGAGCAGGATGCCCGTTTTTATTTTGTACACAGTTACTTTGTGCGCCCGGCAGAGCCGAGCCTGAGCCACGCGAGTAGTGACTACGGTTTTTGCTTTTCCGTGGCGCTGGCAAAAGACAACGTGTTTGCGGTACAGTTTCACCCAGAGAAAAGCCAGCACGACGGCCTGCAACTGTACCAAAATTTTCTAAACTGGAACCCCTGATCGCTGCAGCACAGCAGAAATAAAAGAAGAGACCTCCCATGTTGCTAATACCCGCCATTGATCTCAAAGATGGAAAATGTGTCCGCCTGCGTCAGGGACGCATGGAGGATGAAACCGTATTCTCAGATGATCCCGTGGCCATGGCCGGGCGCTGGGTTGAAGCAGGTGCGCGACGCCTGCACATCGTCGATCTAAATGGCGCATTTGACGGCAAGCCGATGAATGCCGGTGTGATACATGAAATTGCCGCCACCTACCCTGATCTGCCTATCCAGATCGGCGGCGGCATTCGCGATGAAGATACCGTGCAAACCTATCTGGATGCCGGGGTGCAGTACGTGATTATCGGTACCAAGGCCGTCAATGCGCCACACTTCGTCAACGATCTGTGTCTGGAATTTCCAGGCCACGTCATCGTCGGTCTGGATGCTAAAAATGGTAAAGTGGCCATTGATGGCTGGTCAAAATTATCCAAGCATGATGTCATCGACATGGCCAAACATTTTGAACAGGATGGTGTCGCCGCTATCGTCTACACCGACATTGGCCGCGATGGCATGATGACCGGGGTCAACGTTGAATCCACGGTGAAACTGGCACAGGCCATTACCATCCCGGTGATCGCCTCCGGCGGCATCACCAACATGGATGATATCCGCGCACTGTGCGCAGTAACCGACGAAGGTATCACTGGAGCCATTACCGGCCGCGCGATCTACGAAGGCACACTGGATTTTGCCGAAGGGCAGAAATTGGCCGATGAACTTACATCTTGAAAATCCAACGCTAAGACGCAGAGAGCGCAAAGTTTTTATTAAGACGAGAGCTTTGCACGATGTAGATTTTCCGCTATAGCGAAAAAGATGCTTCGTGCAAAGCTCTCAAGAGAAATATGAATGATATGACCGCCGTAACAAAACAATTTTATTTTTTCTCCGCGTCCTTTGCGCCTTTGCAGCGTGAGAATCACGCGCTGCAAGCTTCATTCGGTATTTCTTACGCTTCGCTGCCGTCACGTCTTTGCGTTGAAAAAGATCCACGATGAGTCTGGCGAAAAGAATTATTCCCTGTCTTGATGTGGACAACGGCCGCGTGGTTAAAGGCGTGCAGTTTGTCGATATTCGTGATGCTGGTGATCCGGTAGAAATTGCCCGTCGTTATGACCAGCAGGGGGCGGATGAGCTGACGTTTCTAGACATTACCGCCAGTTCTGATAATCGCGAAACCATGGTGCATGTGGTGGAAGAAGTTGCTGGACAGGTATTTATCCCGCTGACTGTGGGCGGCGGCATCCGCAAGGTTGAAGATATTCGCCGCATGCTCAATGCCGGTGCCGACAAAGTAGGCATTAACACCGCCGCGGTGTTCAACCCGGAATTCGTACGCGAAGCGGCAGAAAAATTCGGCTCTCAGTGCATTGTCGTCGCCATTGACGCCAAACGGGTTAGCGCCGAGGCAGAGCCGCCACGCTGGGAAATTTTCACCCACGGCGGACGCAAGCCCACCGGCATCGACGCGGTGGAATGGGCGGTAAAAATGGTCGACTATGGAGCCGGTGAAATCCTGCTCACCAGCATGGATCGGGATGGCACTAAAATCGGCTTTGATCTGGAACTGACCCGCGCGATTAGTGAGGCCGTTAAGGTACCGGTGATCGCCTCCGGCGGAGTAGGCAATCTGGATCATCTCGTTGCTGGCGTAAAAGAAGGACGCGCCGATGCAGTACTGGCCGCCAGTATTTTCCACTTCGGCGAATACACTATTGAGCAGGCCAAGCAGCGTATGGCGGATCAAGGCATCGAGGTGCGATTGTGATTTTTGTTTTCAACGCAAAGGCGCGAAGGCGCAGAGAACACAACGATCTTTTTGTTTTGAATACTTTCTCGGTAGTTTTTCAGCAGATGTCGACAATGATCTTTTCCAGAAACAGGATCGAGATCTTTCAACCCCTCTGCGCCTTCGCGCCTTTGCGTTGGACTTTGCAAAGATGAACTGGCTCGACGAGATCAAATGGACAGATGATGGACTGGCTCCGGCGATTGCTCAGGATGCCGAGACGGGTACTATTCTGATGATGGCCTGGATGAACCGCGAGTCGCTGGCGCTCACGGTTAAAGAAGGGCGGGCGATTTACTGGTCACGCTCACGCGGCAAACTCTGGCGCAAGGGTGAAGAATCAGGGCATGTGCAGATTTTAAAAGATATTCGGCTGGACTGTGATAATGATGTGCTTTTACTGAAAGTGGAGCAAAAGGGCGGCATTGCCTGTCACACCGGTCGTCATAACTGTTTTTTCAAGCAGTTACAGAAGGATCAGTGGGTTGAAGTAGACGCGGTGCTGAAAGACCCGGGCGAGATATACCAATGAGCGAAATATTACAACAATTAGCCGAGGTGCTGGAGGCACGTAAAAATGCCGATCCCGATAGCTCCTACGTCGCCAAACTGTATGACAAGGGGCTGGATAGCATTCTTAAAAAAGTTGGCGAAGAAGCAACTGAAACCGTGATGGCGGCCAAAGACGGCGATCCCCAGCACCTGGTCTATGAAGTAGCCGATTTGTGGTTTCATTGCATGGTCTTGCTAGCGCAGCAGGGAGTGAGCGTGAATGAGGTGCTGGAGGAGCTGGGACGACGCTTTGGTCTGTCTGGGCTTGAAGAAAAAGCCGCCCGAGATAAGTCATGAGCGATTGCCTGTTTTGTAAAATTATCGCCGGTGAGATCCCCGCTGACACGGTCTATGAAGACGAACAGGTGCTGGTATTTCGGGACATCAATCCCAAGGCGGAAGTACACCTGTTAATAATCCCGCGAGAACACATTAGCGGGCTGAATGAGCTTGAACCCGGGCACGATGCGCTAATTGCGCATATAATGCGTTTAACCCAGCCGCTCGCGCTACAGCAGGGGCTAAAAAGCGGATACCGCACTATCATCAATACGGGTAAAGGTGGTGGACAGGAAGTATTTCATTTACATATTCATTTATTGGGTGGCCGTGATCTACCCGGTTTTGGTTAACGTGCAAACACCACATCTTTTAGTATGTTGTTGGTTTGATCTAAAATTAGTAGAACATCAGGAGTAAACATTATGGGTATTGGTATTTGGCAGTTGGTCATTATTCTTATAATCGTGCTATTGCTATTTGGTGCCAAGCGTTTGCGCAATATCGGTGGTGATCTGGGTTCGGCGGTCAAGGGCTTTCGCAGCGCGATCAAGGATGAAGATAAAGGTGCCGGTAAAGAGGCTGGCGATGCGCAAATCGAGCAGCGTGAAGGCGAAATCATTGAGGGCGAAGTCAGCAAGAAAAAAGACGAAGTGTAATCTTGTTGATGGTCACCTCCCTCACCCCTCGTAAGTTCTCCCAGCACTATGTTTGACATCGGTTTCTGGGAACTAACTATTATTGCCATTGTCGCCCTGATCGTTATCGGTCCGGACAAGCTGCCGGGCGTAGCCCGTACCGCAGGCAAATGGGTAGGACGTACACGACGCTTTGTGAGCCAGGTAAAGAACGATATCGACAAAGAAATTCAGCAGGATGAGTTGCGCAAGATGCTGGAAAAAGAAAGCGGCCTGAATGAAATCAAGGACACGCTGGATTCAGATCAATATCGTTTTGACGAAGAAAAAGAATATCTACTCAATGCCGTTGATGATGCCCAACTTAACCCCCCTTCTGCGACTGAAACATCTGAGAAGGCCGAACCCCTTGATGAGTCCGGCGAAAGCAATCATTCTGACGACAATGACACTGTAAAACATGAGCGACCATAACTCCTCTCCTAACGACGCTCAACAACAGGAACTGCCTTTTCTTTCACACCTGTTCGAGTTGCGTGATCGCCTGCTGCGCGTGGTGCTGGTGGTGGTGCTAATTTTTGCCGGGCTATTCACTTTCGCCAACGATCTCTATCATCTTCTGGCCACACCTTTGCTGGCACACCTGCCCGAAGGTAGCAGCATGATTGCCACCGAGGTGGCCTCCCCCTTTCTGACCCCGTTCAAGCTGGCACTGGTCGCCTCTATTTTTATGGCCATGCCCTTTATTCTTTTTCAGGCCTGGTCCTTTATCGCTCCCGGCCTCTACAAACATGAAAAACGTTTAGCCGTTCCACTACTGTTATCCAGCATCATCCTCTTCTATGCCGGTATGGCCTTCGCGTTTTATGTGGTCTTCCCGCTGGTATTTGGTTTTCTCACCTCGGCTGCACCAGAAGGGGTGGAGGTAATGACCGACATCAGCAAATATCTGGATTTTGTGCTGAAGTTATTTTTCGCCTTTGGCATAGCCTTTGAGGTGCCGATTGCCACCATCCTGCTGGTGCTGGCAGGAATGACAACGCCGGATGATCTGGCCGCCAAACGTGCCTATATTATTGTTGCCGCCTTTGTCGTCGGTATGCTGTTAACCCCACCCGACGTTATTTCCCAAACGCTTCTGGCATTACCGATGTGGTTGCTATTTGAAGTTGGGCTGTTTTTTTCACGCCTGCTGGTACGCCGTCGCGAAGAACATAATAAGGACGCCGAGGCGAACCCCGAAACGGATCCCGATGACGAGCTGGACAAGGCCATTGCCGAAGAAGAAAAACTCGATAAGTAATGATTTCGAAAATTAGACTGTGACGGA
>CAZIJT010000003.1:0-47878 GCA_964539595.1 uncultured Thiohalophilus sp.
CCGATTGTTTTCGTTATAAGTAGGTCGAATTCACCCGTGCGCAGCATTGCCGTTATCGAGTTAAAGACCCACCCTACCCGGGCAGGTGATTCTTAATTAAATCAGCCATCTTCTGGTACACCGTTTCACGATAATTTCCCTTGCGATACAACATACCAATACGACGACCCGGTGCAGGTTGTCGAAAAGGAATATAACTCACCGGATCCGTTTTAAGCCGACGCCTGGGTATGGCCAGCTCAGGAATCAAAGTCATCCCCATTCCTTCGCCCACCATGTGCCGCAGTGTTTCCAGACTGGTTGCGCGAAAACCAGCATTCTCATGCGCACCGGCTGAAAAACACACTTCTAAAGCCTGGCCACGTAAACAATGACCTTCTTCCAGCAACAACATTTCCTGATCCTGTATATCGGTAAAACCAATACGTTTCTTTTTTGCCAATGCTTCATGTTTGGGAACAGCCAACCAGAAGGCTTCATTGAATAGATCCAGCTCCTCAAACTCATCGGTTTCAACCGGTAACGCCAGAATCAGTGCATCCAGTTCTGCTGCGCGTAATTTTCCCAGTAAAACCGAGGTTTGTTGCTCATGTAACCAGAGCTTTAAATCCGGATAATGTTTATTGAACAACGGCATGATCAGCGGCAACAGGTATGGTGCAACGGTCGGAATCAATCCCAGCTGTATTTCACCCTGCATCGGATCATGAAAGCTTTGCGCAATGGCTTTAATCGCCCGCGCTTCATTCAACACTCGGCGCGCCTGTTCGCTTACTGCTCGCCCAGCTTCGGTCATGCGCACCTGCCGATTACTACGCTCCACCAGTTGTACCCCTAATTCCTGCTCCAACTTTTTTAGCTGACCACTCAGCGTTGGTTGGCTGACAAAGCAGCGATCCGCTGCACGGTGGAAATGCCGTTCCTCATCGACGGCCAGCAGGTATTCAAGATCACGAAGGTTCATTCTGTTCTCTAAATTATCAATAGGTTTTACCTATCATTATAATACAAACAAACGATTTTACCAATCAAGTAAAATCACCCAAAATGCGTCCATGTTCAAACAACAATTCATTTATCAATCAGGAGAAACGCCATGTTAGAAAATAGAGAAGGTAAAAACGTCCCCTCCGTTATTTTTAAAACGCGAAAAAACGATAGCTTTGTTAATCTCAGTAGTGACGACATATTCAAAGACAAAACCGTGATCGTCTTCGCCCTGCCCGGCGCATTCACACCCACCTGTTCATCTACCCACCTGCCACGCTACAACGAACTGGCAGAGGTCTTTAAACAGAATGGCGTTGATGACATCGTCTGCCTGTCTGTTAACGATGCCTTTGTAATGAATGCCTGGAAAGAAAATCAGGAAGCTGAAAATATTACCGTCATTCCTGATGGCAATGGTGAATTCAGCGAAGCAATGGGTATGCTGGTGGACAAGGCTGATCTCGGTTTCGGCAAGCGCTCATGGCGCTATTCCATGCTGGTTAAAAATGGCGTGATTGAAAAGCAATTTATCGAAGCTGATGTGCCGGGTGATCCTTTCGAGGTATCTGATGCTGATACCATGCTGGGCTTTATCAATCCACAGGCAAAAAAACCTGAAGCGGTGAGCATTATTACCAAACCCGGTTGTCCGTTCTGCGCGGGTGCAAAAGCCTTGCTAAAAGAAAATGGTATCGCTTATGAAGAAATTCGTTTGGGAAGAGATGCCACCCTGCGATCCCTGCGCGCAATTTCCGGGAATGAAACCGTACCCCAGGTTTTCATCAGTGGCCATCACATTGGCGGCTCAGAAGAACTGGCCTTATACCTGGAAACAAAACAGGTAGCCTGAGAAACCGAGCGCAGCAATGAACCGGAGGTCGCGCCATGCTGGGCGATGTCCACCCTATAAATTAGGCATCCCCACCATAAGCAAAGCCAAAACATGTAGGGTGGGCATCGCCCACCTTACCTTGCCCTCGGATTACGAGTGGTACGTGCCGAGGGCCTTGCCGCCAGAGGATCATCCGGCCAGTGGTGTTTTGGGTAACGACCTTTCATTTCTTTTTGTACTTCCCGATAACTGCCCGTCCAGAACCCCGTTAGATCCTGAGTTACCTGAATAGGACGACGCGCAGGCGACAACAGTTGCAATTTCAGTGTGATCTGACCATTGGCAATCTGTGGTGTTTGTGTGCAGCCAAACATTTCCTGCAAACGTACCGCCAGTACAGGGGGTGTTTCCTGATAGTTTATTCGTATCAACGAACCCGATGGCACTTGCAGACGAACCGGGGCAAGCTGTTCCAGTTTCTGTTGCAAATCCCAACTTAGCAGGTTGCGTAATATCGCAGATAGATCAAGTCCGACAAGCTGTTTCAGATTTCGAACATGATCCAGATAGGCTGCTAACCATGTTTCTAACGTTGCCAGCAAATTTTCATCGGAGACATCCGGCCAAAGACTATTATCAGAAACATCCAGTTCCAGCTTTCGTAATAACATCAAACGTGCTTGCCAGTTTCGTAATTCATCATTCCACGATAATTGCACCAAGCCTTTCGCTCGGATCTGCTCTAGTAGCACACGACTACGTGACTCAGGCGGAATGCTTTGCATGCGTTTGTGCGATAAAATTAGACTACCCACTCGACGTTGATGTTCGGCATTGAGGCAGGCCTGTTTCTCATTCCAGCTTATTTCATCCTCTTCACTAACCAGCAAGCCCAGTTCATCATCAAACAGGCTGCTGTCAAACTCTGCTGCCAGATAAATCTGATCGGTGGTTTGCCCTTGCCGTCCACCAAGACTGGCGATGACCAGCCATTCACTTTGTTGCAAGGGATCATCTTCACGCAAGCGAACTGCACGTCCATTACTCATCTGATAATGTGTCGATCCTGTACTACGTTTCCTGGCAATGCGATCAGGATAAGCACAGGCCAGTAAAAATCCTGTCCAACGTGGGTCAATTAAATGATCAGGCTTTTCTTTTTTACTGCCGCCAATCAATTTTTGGTAGGCACGACTCTGCAACCGTATGCGTTGCACACGGTTGCGAAACTGACGTTCAAGCCTGGCCTCGCGACTTACTAATTTTAAACGAAGCTGAATATCAGCCTCGCGCAATGACAGCGGATCGCGTTCACTCAGCAAAGCGGCAATATCACAGGCCGACTCGCTCAGGCCTTTGCTGTTTGCCATCAGTAACATGTGTGCCAACCGTGGGTGAAGCGGTAGTCGTGCCATCGCCTCGCCATGGGGCGTTAATTTCCAGCCATTTTTTTGTGCTTCCAGCGCCCCCAGTGAATGCAGTAATTGCAAGGCCGTAGCATAGTGTCCTGTTGCAGGCGGATCCAGCCAGACAAGTTCATTCGGATCGTCCACACCCCAGCATTGTAATTGCAGAGCCAGGGGCAAAAGATCCGCCTGCTCAATCGCCGCTGGAGTAAAAGGGATTAATTGCATTTGCTGGTGTTCAGACCAGAGTCGATAACAGACACCTGACTCCATACGCCCTGCGCGTCCCATACGCTGAATGCTGGATGCGCGTGAGATACGTCGAGTGTGCAGGCGAGACATGCCGACGCTGTGATCAAACACAGCCTGACGGTGTAAACCACAGTCGATAATAATCCGTACGCCTTTAATCGTCAGACTGCTCTCGGCGATGTCTGTCGCCAATACGATTTTTCGTTGCCCGGAGCCAACGGCTTCGATTGCCTGACGCTGTTGCTGTAGATCCAGATCGCCATACAGAGGGGCGAGGATAATATTTTTTTCATCTGCAACTATTATGCTGAGCGCTTCATGCAGGCGATGAATTTCAGCTTGCCCCGGTAAAAAAACAAGCAGGCTACCCGACTCTTCCTGCAAGGCCTGCTTTACCACCGCTACGATGCGGGGAACAAGTTCTTTGCGCAGCTGGTCTGGCTTAATAAATCCAGTCCCATATTTTATTTTAACCGGGTACAGACGACCTTCACTTTTAATCACCGGGGCATCATTTAATAATGATGCCAGTCGATCACCCTCAAGTGTCGCCGACATGATCAAAATCTTTAACGCCGCCTGTTCTCTGAAAATAACTCTGCTCTGCAATGCCAGGGCTAAACCAAGATCGGCATCCAGACTGCGCTCATGGAATTCATCAAAAATAAGCAGGCCAACACCTTGCAATGAAGGATCATCCTGCAACATGCGGGTAAGTATGCCTTCGGTAACCACTTCAATACGCGTATGCGCACTGATCCTGGTATCGAGTCGCACCCGGTATCCCACCGTTTGTCCCACCGCTTCACCCAGTGTGGAAGCCATATATTCCGCCGCCGCGCGTGCTGCCAGTCGCCGGGGTTCGAGCATGATAATTTTTTGCTTGCCCAACCAGACTTCGTCAAGCAATGCCAGCGGTACTCGCGTGGTTTTACCCGCACCGGGTGGCGCGTCTAATACAACCTCATCATGCTGTTGCAGGCTAGTACGCAGTTCTGAAAGGACTGATTCTATCGGTAACATCGAAGGGAAGGAAATAACCGGGAAACTAAAACGAATTAGCAGTGTAGCATAGGCGTGTCCCTCACCATATTGTTATCCCATGAGTGCGGGCATGGATGGGGCAGAATAAATTCAGAGCGTTCTTAACGCTATTGAGGAAATAATTTTCCCAGTATTTTATCTGTCCAGCTTTTATCGACATTTAATATTTTTTTCGCGTAGGGCGCATAGTCGGCATCGTCTTTTTTAATATGATTTGTTAACCATATCCGTAACTCCGACATTAGTTGTCTGGCCACATCTTCACCCTTGTCATGTCGCATCTGGTAATTATTGATATGGGAGGCAAATGTTTCATGAACTTTTCTGTGCGAGTCAGATAACGGATAACCTGATTTTTCTAACAATTTCTCTTCAAAGGTAAAGTGCGTCTCGGTATAGTCAATCAATCCACTCAGCACCTGTGATACCTTGTCACGATCTCGGGATGCCGTCGCATCATCTAGCTGATTAAGATAGTTCACGATACGGCGGTGTTGGTTGTCGATTGTCTCAATACCGATTGACAGGGAATCTTCCCAGATCCAATGACTCATGCACTTCTCCTTACTCGCAATTAAGCTTATTTTTTTAAATGTTGTGGAATAAACTAGCCGCTGCTAGCAGATGGGGCATTAGTAGGTTCGCCTTCAGGCGAACATGTGCGGCTCAAGCCGCACCTACGAGGATACTTTGCTGCAAACAACAGGAAATTAAACTCAACGGAAATTCAACTATCCCGAGCATTTGAATTAAGTATAATAGCGATTTGAAATAATTCCATATTAATTTTACGACACCGTTTATCGCCAACACTAGCAAGTTGTTCTTACCAAGTCAGGCACAGTTTTGACGCAAAATTATCGCACATTCATTATTGATATCAGGCTCTACATACTGGACATTTAGCTGATAAAATGACAACTTAGCCCCTAGCTTTCATACTCAGGAGTCAACATGGACACAGGCACAATTATTTTTCTAGTGGTTCTTGCTGCGCTGATTTTTTATCTCATCGCCATATTCAATCAGCTGGTGGCACTAAAAAATCGCTACAAAAATGCCTTCGCTCAAATCGAAGTCCAGCTCAAGCGCCGCTATGATCTCATTCCTAATCTGATTGAAACCGCCAAAGGCTATCTCAAACATGAGCGGGAAACCCTGGAAGCCGTGATCGCAGCACGTAATAGCGCCGCCAGTAATCTGGCCACTGCGGCGGCTGATCCCTCCAATCCACAGGCTATTCGTGATCTTATTGGCTCTGAAGGCGCTCTGGCCGGAGCAATGGGCAAGCTCAATATCGTCATGGAAGCCTACCCCGATTTGAAAGCCAATCAGAATATGATGCAGCTAAGTGAAGAACTTACCAGCACTGAAAATAAAGTGGCCTTTGCCCGGCAGGCCTTCAATGATCAGGTCATGGCCTATAACACCTACAAACAATCCTTTCCTCAGGTAGTGCTGGCGGCCAGTTTTGGCCATGCGCAGGATGCCACCCTGCTGGAGTTTGAAGATAGCGCCCAGATTCAGGCTGCGCCCAAAGTATCTTTTTGAGCGCCTGAATGAATTTCTTTCAGTCACAGGATCATGCCCGCAAACAAACTCTTTTGCTGGTACTGTTTTTTTCGTTGGCCGTCATCAGTCTGGTGATACTCACCAATCTACTGGTGATGTTCCTGTTCGGTTATATCGACAGCCAGAATCTCAACAGTGCCGCCGCCCCGCAGCTAGCGTTTGACTGGCAAATATTTCTCAGCGTTGGTGCCGTCGTCATCGCAATTATCCTACTTGGCAGCCTCTATAAAATTAGCAGTCTCAGCAAAGGCGGGGATGCGGTGGCAGAAATGCTCGGCGGGCAGCGTATTGTTGATGGCAGTGGTGACCTCGACAAACAAAAAATTCTGAACATAGTCGAAGAAATGGCGATTGCATCCGGTACGCCCGTGCCGCCCGTCTATCTACTCGATGAGGAAGGCATCAATGCCTTTGCCGCGGGATTCACACCCAGCGATGCGGTTATCGGCGTTACCCGTGGCTGTATCCAGCAACTCAATCGCGCTCAATTGCAGGGGGTCATCGCACATGAATTCAGCCATATTCTCAATGGCGATATGCGTCTCAATATCCGCTTAATGGGAATCCTGCATGGCATTCTGATCATTGGCCTGATTGGCTACTTTCTACTGCGCTCAGCATCTTTCAGTCGTTACAGCCGCAGCTCACGCAACAATGGTGGCGGTGCAATTCTTGGGCTTGGATTAGGGCTGGTAGTGATCGGCTTCACCGGTACTTTCTTCGGTAACTGGATCAAGGCCGCTGTCAGCCGCCAACGTGAATATCTGGCCGATGCATCGGCGGTGCAGTTCACTCGTAATAACCTGGGCATTGCCAATGCGCTAAAACGTATCGGTGGCAGTGCCGCCGGTTCAGCTATCAACAATCCAGCCGGTGCGCAAATTAGCCATGCCCTGTTTGCCCAGGGTATCAGCGGTTTATTTTCTTCGATGTTTGCCACCCATCCGCCACTGGAAAAACGCATCCAACGACTCGATCCCAACTGGGATGGTAACTTCAACGCCAGTGCCGCAGAAACATCTGCTGCATCATCAACGACATCAGAATCTCGAAACACTGCGGAACATCTCATTAATAGCCTTGGCGGTGCAGGCTTTGCCATCAGCCAGATTGGCCAGGTAGCCTCGGAAGTATTAGAGCAGGCTCAGGCACTGTTGCAACAAATTCCACCGCACTTACATCGCGCAATTCATGAACCCCACGGCGCACGCGCGGCTATGTATTTTCTACTGCTAAATGAGGCGGACGAAATTCGTCATGCCCAGTTACACTATTTACAAACCGAATCTGACGATGGCGTTTTTGAAGTGCTGGAAACGCTTGCTCAGGAAACCCGACAAATTGACATCAAACACCGTCTGACATTGATCGACATCAGCCTGCCTGCTCTGCGCCAGCTTTCTGCACAACAATACCAGCGTTTCAGACGAAATATCCGCAAGCTTGTTGAAATAGACAAAAAAATAAACCTGTTTGAATGGTCACTACAAAAAATTCTGTTCCATCATCTTGATGCGGTATTCATAAAAATTCCGCCACAGCGCGTTAAGTACAAATCATTAAATAAGGTGGCTGATGCCAGTAGCCTGTTACTCTCCATGCTGATATATGCCGGTAAAGAAAAAAAGTTCGATAAAGACAGT
Source organism: uncultured Thiohalophilus sp. (assembly GCA_964539595.1). Taxonomy (GTDB): domain Bacteria; phylum Pseudomonadota; class Gammaproteobacteria; order UBA6429; family Thiohalophilaceae; genus JAADGZ01. The sequence goes on from CAZIJT010000003.1 coordinate 7,740, forward strand.
GTTATGCGTGAGGTTAAAAAAGAGCTGGGAAATATTAACGTCCGTTTACTGCCTGTCACCGAGATCAGCCTGCCTGCACTCAACACGGCACTGGATACATTAAACCAGCTCACGCCACTGTTAAAACCACAACTGCTCAAAGCCTGCGTCATTTGCATCCGTGCCGATCAAAATTTTTCGGTTATAGAGGCTGAACTGTTTCGCGCTATTGCTGACACGCTGAATTGCCCTATGCCGCCGGTTCAGCTATAAAATAGTTTCTACAACGGGCACTCCAGCGCCGCACAATGTTTTTTCTTATTTGCCTTTGTCCTGTTAATTTCAGTTTCACTGGCAAGAATATTTTTATCCTCAGGCGCGAGTTTTCTTGCACAAATTATTGCCTCATATGCACGACGGCCACACTGCTGTGCCATTAACACGTATGCCAGATTGTTCCAGACAGAGGCAATGTGCGGATTAATATTAATCGCCTGCCGAAAAGCATTTTCAGCTTTTTTTATCTCGCCCTGTTCAAACTCACTGTTTCCCCACACTTGTAGCACAGTTAGATCTTCTGGCCATGTTTGTGCAGCTTTACGATAGGCCTGAGCCGCCGCTTCTGCATGGCCACTCGTTTCCAGCACATTCACCGCCTTAATATAGTTCAGAGGTTTGGCGGTTACCGGGATCTGATCAGGCGGCAACAACACACGCGCCCAATAATCTGCACGTTGCCAGGTTTTCTCAAAAGTGGACAGGCTAATAAGGTGACGCTTGATAGCGCCAGATCGTAAGATAATTTCCTGTTTTTGCAAAGAGTAGCCAACCACCACTGCATAATGCCAACGGGGATACCATGACAGTCCCAGATTTTGAAATACCAGCACCGGATTACCTGCCGCAACTTCTTCCAGTAGATCTTTGATATCAGCACTTAGAGGATAAACGACTCTGTCAAAGCTACGCGCGGTAGCCTCCATTTCTATTTGTAGACTGCCCTTGCGTTGCGGCAGGTACAATAACTCTATCAGCTCAGCCTTACTCACCGCCCTGCCCTGTGCCTGTAAAATGGTGGCAAGCGCCGCCGGGCCACAATCATTTTCAGTTTGGGGAATAAAAGGGATCGCTACCAGCTCTATACTCACTGGCAGCGATGCAGGGTGATGTTCTAATAGTTGCTTTACCTGTGGGCTACTCGCACAACCGCTTAACAGAATAGCCGCCAGAACTAAAAGCTTCACCAACAATTGACTCAATACACTAATTAGTTATTGATGGATTTAACAAACGGGAAAATATCAGTCGCGCCCAGCATATCGGTAATCAGAAAAACAATAAATAGCAGAACAACCAGTCCAACAATACCTGAACCGGCAGGCAGTTGTTCAAGTTTTTGATTTAGCTGTGTCACTTCTGCATCGCTCATATTAGCGACTCGCATTTTTGCAGCTTCTGGTTCCACACCCATTTCAGTCAGTTGTTGACGAACTTCACTGCGATCAAGCATCACCAGTAATTGCTCTCGTTCAACATGGTTTTGCGTCTGCTGTACTAGATCCGAGCTGGTAATCATTGCCGCCTGCAAAGGGACAAGTTGTGCAAAAAACATAGATAGAAGACTTAATATAAGACCAAAGCGTTTGAATGATTTTTTGAAATTGCCGGTAATATTTAACATTGCTATTCTCCTATTTGAATTTTAATTACTTTTGTTGGGCTTCGCTGTTGCTCAGCCCAACCTACATCTGCAAACTACTGAATACGCTCTACCGTTCCCATATAGGGTTTTAAGACTTCAGGTACGGTAATACTGCCATCTTCGTTCTGATAGTTTTCCAGTACCGCAACCAGGGTGCGACCAATCGCCAGGCCTGAACCATTTACGGTATGCACCAGTTCAGGTTTGCCGGTTTCTGGATTACGCCAGCGGGCTTTCATGCGTCGTGCCTGAAAGGCTTCAAAATTACTACAGGATGAAATTTCCCGATATGCCTGTTGCCCGGGCAGCCAAACTTCGAGATCCAGTGTTTTAGCCGCAGAAAACCCCACATCTCCCGCACATAAAGCTACTACTCGATAAGGTAATTCTAGTCGTTTCAAAACTTCTTCCGCGTTGGCGGTCAATTCATCTAGCGCCGCATAGGAATCCTTTGCTCTGACTATCTGCACCATTTCAACTTTTTCAAATTGATGCTGACGGATCATACCGCGCGTATCTTTACCGTACGATCCTGCTTCACTGCGAAAACACGGGGTATGGCAAACAAACTTACGCGGCATAGCTTCATCTTCAACTATTACATCACGGACGATATTGGTCACCGGTACTTCGGCAGTTGGAATTAAATATACATCGTGTTCGTGACGCAGCTTAAATAAATCTTCTTCAAACTTGGGCAGTTGGCCAGTGCCGCGCAGGCTTTCTGCATTGACAATATATGGAACGCTGGTTTCAGTGTAACCATGCTCCTGCGAATGTAAATCCAGCATGAACTGAATCAAGGCACGATGCATGCGGGCAATCCCACCGCTCATCACTGCATAACGTGAACCGGTAATTTTTGACGCAGTTTCAAAATCAAGCAGACCCGTCGCTTCACCGAGATCCACATGATCACGCGGTTCAAAATCAAACTTGCGGGGTTCACCCCAACGACGAATTTCCTGATTGTCACTTTCGTTCCGACCCTCGGGGACACTTTCATGCAGAAGATTAGGAATGCCCATCAAAAGATCATTCAGCTCGCTTTGTACCGTTGCTAATTTTTCTTCATTGGCCTTGAGTTTGTCACCCAATGCGGCGACAGCAGCAAAAAATTCAGTGGCATCTTCACCTTTGGCTTTAGCCTGGCCAATAGCTTTGGATTTTGTATTGCGCTCACTTTGTAATTGTTGGGTATCCACCTGCAATTGTTTGCGCTGAGACTCCAGCTTTTCAAACAGTTCGGTATCGAGTGTATAACCGCGAAGCGCTAAACGCTCGGCGCAGTTTTGTAGGTCATTGCGTAATAATTTTGGATCTAACATGCGGGCCCTTGAAAATTAATTTTAAGTCTCGAAAATTTATTGTAAATCTATGTAGGTACGACTTCAGCCGTACTACTACGACTGAAGTCGTACCTACAATGCCCCTACAATAATGAGTAGCTCGTCTGCTGCGAGATATATTATATTAACTAAATATTAACACTGGCATTCCAGGTCAACATGTGACCGGGTTTAATATGATCAGACAGATGCTCAACCGTTGCCTCAATCTTTTCTGGTGTGTCAAAGAACTCCACCACTAAGGGCAGATCAAGTGAAAGATCCAGCAGTTTAATTCCGTGAATCTCACCCGAATCACCATAGCCGGAAATTCCCCGAAACACGGTCAGACCACGCAGCTTTTCCCAGTCGTGCAGGCGCTTGATCAGATTCTTTAACTGGCCTTCACCTTCAGTCAGGTAAATGCGCACTACAGTCACTACAGTTGCACTCATAATTGTCGTCCCAATAATACACCCGCCCAGCAGGCGATAAGACAGGTTGTCACGCTGAGTAAAATATTCAACATGGCACGAAATAATTCACCGCCTTCTACCAGATTCAAGGTTTCGATGGAGAAGGTTGAAAAGGTGGTAAACGCACCGAGAAAACCAATCAATAACAATGGCCGCCAATGCGCGCCCGGATCCATACGTTCGAGCAGTAGAATATAAAAGAAGCCCATCAGCAGAGAACCCAGTACATTGACGCTCAGAGTACCGTAGGGGAAGCCTCGTCCCAACAGGCCATGTACACCGTTGGAAACCAGATAACGCGAAACCGCACCCAATGCGCCGCCGGTGGCGATAAGCAGCAAGTTATTCATCTGCCAATTATACCGTAATTAGTAACGAATACATGATCAGAATCAATCTGGCTTGCCCGCCTTTTTGTCCAGCGCGCGGAGGTGCGCCAGCTTTTCAGCAATCTTGATTTCCAGCCCACGGGGAACTGGATCATAGTAATGCGGCTCGCCGAGTTCTTCAGGAAAATAGCTTTCCCCGGCGGCATAGGCTTCCGGCTCATCATGCGCATAGCGATACTCACGGCCATAGCCCAGCTCTTTCATCAAACGCGTGGGGGCGTTGCGTAAATGCACCGGAATTTCAGCCGAGCTACCCGCCTTCACCTGTGCCATTGCGCTATTAAAGGCCTTGTAAACCGCATTACTTTTCGCCGCACAGGCCAGATACAATACCGCCTGAGCAATCGCCAGCTCACCTTCGGGGCTGCCGAGACGTTCCTGCACATCCCAGGCATTCAGTGCCAGCGTTAGCGCACGGGGATCGGCATTGCCAATATCTTCGCTGGCCATGCGCACCACGCGGCGAGCAATATAGAGAGGATCACAGCCGCCGTCGAGCATGCGTACCAGCCAATACAAGGCCGCATCCGGCGATGAGCCGCGCACTGATTTGTGCAGGGCGGAGATTTGATCATAAAAAGCCTCGCCCTGTTTATCGAATCGGCGCACGCCGGTGGACAGGACGTCATTAAGCACGGCCTCATTGATGACCAGCCTGCCCTCCTGCTCTGCGCCAAGATCACTGGCAATCTCCAGCAAATTTAGCGCCCGGCGAGCATCGCCATCGGCGACCTGAGCCAGCTGGTGAATCAGTTCATCATCAATGCTGATATTCCGTTGACCGAACCCCAGATCATTATCGGCCAAGGCACGTTTAATGACCTCGACCAGATCTTCTGTTTGCAAAGACTTGAGCACATAAACCCGTGCGCGGGAGAGCAAGGCATTGTTTAATTCAAACGAGGGATTTTCCGTGGTCGCGCCGATAAAGGTGATGGTGCCATCTTCAACAAAAGGCAGGAAGGCATCCTGTTGGGACTTGTTAAAACGATGTACCTCATCAACAAACAAAATACTGGCACGATTTTTTGATTTGAATATTTTGGCTTTATCTACCGCCTCGCGAATGTCTTTTACCCCGGAAAGAACGGCTGACAAACTTAAAAATTCAGCATCACAGTAATGCGCGATAAGCCGAGATAAAGTCGTCTTGCCGGTGCCAGGTGGCCCCCAGAAAATCATCGAATGCAGGCGGCCTGACTCGATGGCCTGACGCAGGGGTTTATCAATAGCGAGTAAATGAGACTGACCGGTAATCTGATCCAGCGTTTGTGGACGCATGCGATCCGCTAAGGGTCGCCATGCCGCATCAATTGGATCGGTGGCTGATTCAGGTGAAGCAAAAAGATCCGGCGCATCAGTCACAAATCATTGCCCAATAATGTCTACGCCTTTGGGAGGAGAAAATTTAAAGCTGTTAGCGGCTACAGGCCTGTTCACGTTCATAGCCGAAAATTCCAGTCGCGTGGTCTGCCCAAAACTATCAAGCATTTCCATCACGCTCAGCTGATTGTTTTTAAAGGCCAGATAAACCGATTCGAAACCGCCATCCGTTTTTAAGGGATTAAGCTTGTACCAGTCCATGCCCTGCTCCTGCCCCTGATGGCTGACCTGATAATGATCCCGCAGTATTTTCACATTACTGAGAATCATCGCCGGTGAATTAGCCAGCGCTTCGGTTTGCGGCTTAACGATGATCTGTTCCAGATCTTCATCATAAGACCAGAGCTTTTTACCATCGGCAAGATAAAGTTGTTTATAGGGTTTGAGATAGTGCAGACGAAATTTATCCGGGCGCTGAACCTGGATCGTGCCGCTGCTGCTTTGCATCAGTTTTTGATCGGCATCGAACTGGGTCTGAGCAAAGCTGGCGCTGAAGTTACGCGTGTGTGCGAAAAAATCATCCAGCGAACTGGCCTGTGCCGATGACAGGAAGAGCAACATGATTAGCGATGAAAGAAATATAATGTATTTATTCATGGGCGTTTTTATTAAAAAATAAGCTAAGGCAGGTTGGGCTTCGCCTTGCTCAACCCAACCTACAATATATGTAAGTTAATCTTTTGGTGGCGGTGGAGCTAATACTTCGCGGCTACCGTTATTCTCCAACGGTCCAACGATACCCGCCATTTCCATTGCCTCGACCATTCGCGCCGCGCGATTATAGCCTATTTTCAGGCGTCGCTGGACACCTGAAATGGAGGCTTTACGTGTTTGAGTGACAATCTGTACGGCCTGATCGTAGAGCGGATCAGATTCCGAATCGTTCTCTACCCCCATCACGCCAGCCGCGTCCGTTTCCTCAATCCCCGCCAGAATTTCATCAATGTATTGTGGTTGACCACTGGCCTTTAAAGCCTCCACCACATTATGGACTTCGTGATCATCCACAAAAGCACCGTGAATACGGGTGGGTACGGCGGTTCCAGCAGGCATATACAACATATCACCGTGGCCAAGTAATTGTTCCGCGCCCATTTGATCGAGAATGGTGCGTGAATCCACTCGGGATGACACCTGAAAAGCAATACGCGCCGGAATGTTCGACTTAATCAAACCGGTCAACACATCCACCGAAGGCCGTTGAGTGGCCAGAATTAAATGAATGCCCGAGGCACGGGCTTTTTGCGCCAGCCGTGCGATCAGCTCTTCGACCTTTTTGCCCACCAGCATCATCATGTCGGCCAGCTCATCGACGACCACCACGATATACGGCAAGGTCGAAAGTTCCTGCGCAGGCAGGGCTGAATCTTCCGGGTGCAGGGGATCAAGAATCGGCTTGCCCGCCTCAATCGCTTCTTTCACCTTACGATTGTAACCGGCAATATTACGCACCTTGAGTGCGGCCATTAAGCGATAACGATTGTCCATTTCTGCCACACACCAACGCAGGGCATTGGCGGCTTCTTTCATATCGGTAACCACCGGCGTGAGCAAATGCGGAATGCCGTCATAAATCGACAGCTCCAGCATTTTCGGATCAATCATGATCAGACGCACATCATTGGGCGTGGCGTTATACAGCATGCTCAAAATCATCGCATTCAGAGCCACTGATTTACCTGCACCGGTGGTACCGGCTACCAGCAAATGCGGCATACGCGCCAGATCGGCCACTGCCGGCTGGCCGCTGATATCTTTGCCCAGTGCCAGCGTCAAGGGGGAACGGGCATCCGCAAACTGCGCGGCTTTTAAATTATCGATCAGACGTACTATTTCACGTTGCTCATTTGGAATTTCCAGCCCCACCGTGGTCTTGCCCGGGATCACCTCGACTATACGTACGCTGATGGCTGATAGCGCACGCGCCAGATCCTTGGCCAGATTGGTAATTTTGCTTACCTTTATACCGGGTGCAGGCTGTAACTCATAGCGGGTAATTACCGGCCCGGGATGTACGGCGACCACCTGCACCTCCACCCCAAAGTCCTGCAACTTTAATTCGACCTGACGGGAAATTGCTTCCAGCGCTTCTTTGGAGAGGCTGTATTTATTCGGTGTTGATTCATCCAGCAACGAGAGGGACGGTAGCGAACTATCAGCTTCGGAAACAAATAACGGAATTTGTTTTTCCTGTTCAAGCCGACGACTGGGCTTGATGGTTTTCTTCTGTTCTTTGATTACCGGCGGCGTGCGTTCAAAAAATACCTGTTCCCGACGTTTTTCAGCTTTGACTTTTTTCGCGGCGGCTACCGTTTGTCGGCGCTCCTGCCAAATCCCAAACAGGTTCAGCAGACCGATACGAAGGTTGAGAAACAGGCGAAGTAGTTTACCGGCCAAAAATAAGGTCAGCGCACCCGTCGCATCAATCAGTTTGATCCAGGAAAGATTAATAAACAGCGTCACCCCGCTGAGGAACAGCGCCAGCAATAACAGGCTCGCGCCCATGAGATTAAACGCACCTTCCATCAACTGGCCGACCAGATCACCGAGAATACCGCCCGCATTCACCGGCAACAAACTCACCACTGAATTGTCATGCAGGCTGGCCAGCCCACAGCCAGCAATCAGGGTCAGCACAAATCCCCCGAAGCGCAGCATAAAACCACGAATATCAAAGGCCTCGGCATGTTCCTGTTCGCGTCCCTGATAAAGCTGCCAACCGGCAAAGGCCACCATCAGGGGAAACAGATAGGCCAGATAACCGAATAAGGTCAGGAAAACATCGGCAAACCAGGCACCGGTAGGGCCCCCTAGATTCGCCACCTGCCCGGCCATGCCGACACTATTACCCGAGCCACTGTGCGTCCAGCCCGGATCAAGCGGCTGATAACTGAGCAGGGCGAGAAGGAAATATAAGGCGCTGAACCCAAAGATAAACAGTGCGCCCTCACGCAAACCTCGGCGTAAATGACCGGCCAATGGTGCGCGAACTACCAGTTTTTGGCTTGCTTGTGACATATTCTTAAACCTGATTCTTAGATAAAAGTTCTAAACACTTAATTATATAGAACATTTATATTTTATTATCAGGCATTTTGCAAGCTGGAAAGGTGAATTTCTCCCGCCGAGACGTTAATGCCAGCAGCCAGATCGGGCTGTTTTTCCCAGTCTTCCCCACACAGACGCAAAATGTAGGGCAGCAACGCCGCCGATAATGCCTGTGAAGCGGTGCGGGGTACCGCACCGGGCATATTGGTAACCCCAAAATGCAGCACCCCTTCCCAAACAAAGGTGGGATTTTCATAGTTGGTAGCACGGGTGGTTTCGATACAACCGCCTTGATCCACCGAAATATCAACGATCACGCTACCCGCACGCATTTGTTTTACCGTCTGGGCATCCACCAGATGCGGGGCTTTTTCACCCGGAATCAGCACCGCACCGATAAGCAAGTCAGCATCACAAACTGCATCGTGAATGCTCTGTTTGAAAGGATGCAAGGCCGTGACATTATTTCCAAGCGCTCGCATTTGTTCGAGTTTTTCTCGATTGCGATCAAACACAGTCACCTGCGCACCCATTGCAGCAACCAGCAAGGCCGCATTGCCCCCGGCCACCCCCGCTCCCAGAATTACCACATGGCCACGTTCAGCGGCGGGCACACCGCCCAGCAACACACCTCGGCCACCCTGCGGCATATGTAATAAATGCGTCCCCGCCTGCACCGCAATGCGCCCGGCAATATCACTCATCGGAGCCAGCAGGGGCAAACGTCCCTTCTCGGTGACGGTTTCAAACGCCACCGCCGTGAGTCCAATTTTTAACAGGGCATCAGTCAACGTGGGTTCAGCCGCTAAATGTAAATACGAAAACAACAGATGATCAGCACGTAACAGTGGCCATTCTTCGGACTGAGGTTCTTTTACTTTTACAATCAGCTCGGACTCGGCATACAGGCTAGCCGCATCATCGAGAATATCCACACCCAGTGTGGCGTAACTTTCATCGCTATAACCACTCAAGATCCCCGCCCCACGTTGCAGGTAAACTTGTTGCCCCTGTCGAACCAGTTCCGCCGCAGCATCGGGGATTAAGGCCACACGGCCTTCGCGGACTTTAACTTCTGTTGGAATTCCGATTTTCATTTTAGTGTTTTACCCTTTAATATTGACTCATATTTGTAGGTACGCCTTCAGGCGTACAAGTACGGCTGAAGCCGTACCTACATCAATAAACGCATTATCCATTTTCTATTATTTTTGGAGTTTAGCACCATGAGTGAAAGTAAACATTGCCGCCTGTTGATTCTTGGTTCAGGACCCGCTGGTTATTCAGCTGCTGTTTATGCAGCTCGCGCCAACTTGCAACCTGTCTTGATCACCGGCATGGAACAGGGTGGGCAACTCATGACCACCACTGAAGTTGATAACTGGCCAGGTGATCCCGAAGGCCTGCAGGGGCCGGGGTTAATGGATCGTATGCGTCAGCATGCCGAACGTTTCAAAACAGAAATGATCTTTGATCATATCAACAAAGTTGATTTCAGCAATAAGCCTTTCACCTTAACCGGCGATAGCGGTGTCTATACCTGCGATGCGCTGATTGTCGCCACCGGCGCGTCAGCCATGTATCTGGGACTGGAATCAGAAGAAACCTTCAAAGGCAAAGGCGTATCCGGTTGTGCCACCTGTGACGGATTTTTCTATCGCGACAAACCTGTTGCCGTGGTTGGCGGTGGCAACACCGCAGTTGAAGAAGCGATTTATCTGTCCAACATCGCCTCACATGTTACGGTGATTCATCGACGCGATAAATTCCGCTCAGAAAAAATTCTCGCCGAACAACTCCTGGAAAAAGCTAAAAACGGCAACGTCACTATTGAATGGAACGCGGCTGTCGATGAAGTGCTGGGTGATGACTCAGGCGTTACCGGTGTGCGCATTAAAAATACTCAGGATAACAACACTAAAGATATTGACGTGCATGGTGTGTTTATCGCCATTGGCCATAAACCCAATACCGCGATCTTTGATGGCCAGCTGGATATGAATCATGGTTACCTTAAAGTGAAAAGCGGCACGGAGGGTAATGCCACTGCAACCAGCATCGAAGGCATATTTGCTGCCGGTGATGTTGCCGATCATATTTACCGACAGGCGATCACCTCCGCCGGTTCCGGTTGTATGGCCGCACTCGATGCCGAACGTTACCTGGATAATATGGATTGACTTTTAGGCATCTAATAACCGACATGGTTTTTCTTTTGGAGGATTGATCAAAACGTTCTTAAGACTATCGCTATAAGAGACAACTGAAAAAATATAAACAGTATCAACGATGTTTAAGTTTTACGCATAGATATTTTTATGGAATAAAAAGCAGGCATGGACTATTTCCATTCACTGCTCGCTAAAATTAAGGAGCGCAGCTAATATGAAAAACCCGATCATCGCAGATAATAAACCGGTAAAAGTTAGTCTCAACAAAGGACAGGAATATCATTTCTGTACCTGTGGAAAATCAAAGAGCCAACCATTTTGCGATGGTTCACATGTGGGTACGCCCTTCACCCCGAGGGTGATCGTCTCTGACGAGGATCAGGACGCTTATCTGTGCGCCTGCAAACATACCCGCACCCCCCCTTTTTGTGATGGTAGTCATAAGCAATTTTCAGACAAACAGATCGGACTGGAAGGTCCGGGCATTGCCGCCGATGAAAGTCCTGAACCACAGGTGCATGCAACAGCCGAAGAGCCAACGGTAGAATTTATTCATCAACTTGCCCGAGAAGGTTTATCGGTAATGGGGCATCATGGGCCAATGGCAGCGATGGGCGTGCCCAGAAATCAACTTCCAGATTGGGATGACGTGCAAGTTATGGTCGCACAACTGCACCGTAAACCACTCATGGATGATGTGGAAGTTGCATCTGAATTAGTTATTGGACCAAATGCGAAAAAACCTTTGCGACTTAAAATACCTTTATTCGTATCCGACATGAGTTTTGGCGCACTATCCGAAGAAGCCAAGGTGGCTCTGGCAAAAGGTGCCGAACTGGCAGGTACGGGCATATGTTCAGGTGAAGGCGGTATGTTACCTGAAGAGCAGGAAGCTAATAGCCGCTATTTCTATGAACTGGCCAGCGCAAAATTCGGCTATAACGATGCCTTACTAAAAAAAGTACAGGCCTTTCATTTTAAAGGCGGACAAGGTGCAAAAACAGGCACGGGTGGGCATCTACCGGGGTCAAAAAATGTTGGCAAAATATCCGCTGTACGCGGCATAGCAGAAGGTAAACCTGCCATCTCACCCGCTACCTTTAGTGATTTTAATACACCGGCAGACTTCAAACATTTTGCAGATCATGTGCGTGAAATCACCGGCGGCATTCCCGTTGGTTTTAAACTCAGCGCAAACCATATTGAACGCGATATTGAATTTGCCTTACAGGCAAGTGCAGATTATATTATTCTTGATGGTCGCGGCGGTGGCACAGGCGCAGCCCCGCTACTGTTTCGTGATCACATTAGCGTGCCCACTATTCCAGCACTGGCGCGGGCACGGCACTATCTCGACAAACAGGGAGTGGGTCGCAACCTGAGCTTGATCATTACCGGTGGCTTGCGCGTCCCCAGTGACTTTATAAAAGCGATGGCGCTGGGCGCAGATGGTATCGCCATTTCCAATAGCGCCATGCAGGCGATTGGTTGTATCGCGGCAAGAATATGCAATACAAATAATTGTCCCGTAGGTATCGCCACCCAAAAGCCTGAATTGCGGCAGCGCTTAAACATTGAACAGTCTGGGCAGCGACTCGCTAATTATTTAAATTCGTCTGTTGAGTTAATGAAAGTGATGGCCAGAGCCTGTGGCCATTCACACTTAAATGAATTTAACCCTGAAGATATTGCTACCTTTGATCTCAAACTTGCACAACTATCGGGAATTAACTTTTCTGGGTTTGATGCAACAAGGACGTAATACGTAACTTCCCGAAAGTGAATGTTGTTTTTTATATTTAATCCTTATCGTCGGGATACCGTAGCCGCATGAGTGAAAATAAAATGTCAGCGATTGATCAGGACAAAATGAAACCGCCCGAATCTGTACCCTTTCTGGAAGCGTTTATCTATTGGCTCAAACTCGGCTTTATCAGCTTTGGTGGCCCCGCAGGTCAAATAAGCATGATGCACCAGGAATTGGTGGAAAAGCGAAGATGGATTTCAGAACATCGCTTCCTGCATGCGCTTAACTACACGATGGTGTTGCCCGGCCCAGAGGCGCAACAATTAGCCACCTATATTGGTTGGTTGATGCATGGGGTATGGGGCGGCATTGCTGCCGGTGTTCTATTTGTTATTCCCTCGCTCTTTATTCTTTCTGGACTGACCTGGATCTATCTGGCCTATGGCGATTTACCAGCAATAGAAGGTGTTTTATATGGTATTAAGCCTGCCGTTACCGCCATTGTTGTTTTTGCTGCCTACCGAATTGGTTCCAGAGCATTAAAAAATCATCTACTTCGTGGCATGGCAGTACTGGCCTTTATCGCTATTTTTGCCTTTTCTATACCGTTCCCCTACATCGTGCTGATGGCCGGGATTATCGGTTATCTGGGTTCACGTTTTGCGCCCGAGTATTTTAAGGCCGGTGCAGGGCACGGCGCATCAAAAGAAATCTATGGCGCTGCAATTATTGATGATGACACACCGATTCCCGCGCATGCGTTATTCAAGTGGAGTCGATTTATCACCTTCGCTTTTGTTGGGGTTTTCATTGCGGCTGCGGTGATGGCTATGTTGTTCATGAACTATGGCTGGTCGGGAACACTCACACAAATGGGCTGGTTTTTTAGCAAAGCCGCACTGGTTACTTTTGGTGGCGCTTATGCTGTCTTGCCCTATGTTTATCAGGGCGGTGTTGAACACTATGCCTGGTTAAGCGGAACACAAATGATCGATGGTCTTGCACTGGGGGAAACTACCCCGGGGCCTTTGATTATGGTGGTCGCCTTTGTTGGCTTTGTTGGCGGCTGGACGAAAGAAATTTTTGGCCCAGAAATGCTACCTCTGGCAGGTGTGGCGGGTGCAAGTGTCGCAACACTGTTTACCTTTCTGCCCTCTTTCCTGTTTATCCTTCTCGGTGGCCCGGCGATTGAAGCGACCCGGCATGATGTCAAATTCACCGCACCGTTAACCGGCATAACCGCCGCAGTAGTGGGTGTGGTTCTTAATCTGGCAACATTTTTTGCCTATCATGTGCTTTGGCCTCATGGCTTTGAGGGCAACTTCGAATGGTTTTCTGCGGTAATTGGCGCGGCTGCATTTGTTGCGCTATTTAAATACAAGACCGGCATTGTCTCAGTTATTGCAGCCTGTGCGGGCGTTGGTCTGGCATATTCTTTATGGCTGTAAAAAATGAATCTCCCCGCCGAAAGCAGACGGGGTATCTGCTTATGTAGGTTCGGCTTCAGCCGTACCAGTACGGCTGAAGCCGAACCTACAATAGAACTTTACTGCAAACACAAGCAGCGGGAATTATACCCAACGGAGACTAATCAGAGCCTCCTTCAGTTGATAACGGACTCAAGTAGATTGCCTACGTCATCCATTCCTTCTCCGATATATTTTTCAATTTCTGCCATGGTGATTTCACCTTCACCAAGTCCCGCAGCTAAATTGGCGATCACTGAAATACTGGCATAACAACATTCAAGTTCCTTTGCCAGCACGGCTTCCGGCATCCCGGTCATACCAACAATATCACAGCCATCTGCTGCCATACGTTTGATCTCAGCAGCGGTTTCCAGACGCGGCCCCTGAGTCACGCCATAGACACCCGTCCGCGCCAGCCTTATTCCACATAGATCTGCGGCATCAAGCAACCTGGTTCGCAGTGCTGCACAGTACGGCTCGGTAAAATCAACATGTATCACCGGCGTATCCGCGCCATCGAAAAAACTCATTTCTCGACCACTGGTATAGTCAATAATTTGATCGGGAATAATTAGTTGTGCCGGTTTTAAAGAAGGATTAATGCCACCCACCGCATTGATGGCAATAATCGTCTCTGCTCCTGCCTTTTTAAGGGCATAAATATTAGCGCGATAGTTAACCTTATGCGGTGGTATCGTGTGTCCACTACCGTGGCGGGCAAGAAAAATAATCGACTGCTTATTCAATTTTCCTTTAATTAATGCAGCAGACGTATCGCCGAAGGGGGTAGAAACAATCCGCTCCTCATCAATGCTCAGCCCCGGTAACGAGGTCAGTCCAGTGCCACCGATAATTGCAATGCCCTTCATCGCTATAATCCCTTCACAGCAAAAATGCCATCCGCATTACGTAGATAACCTTTATAGTCCATGCCATAGCCAAACAAATAACGATCTTCAGTTTCTACACCGACAAAGTCGGCCTTAATCCCCGTTTTACGTTGATGGCATTTTTCAACCAGTACAGCCGAATACACCGAGCTTGCACCCGCCTTATTGCAATGCTCAACAATCGCTTTTAAGGTCACACCTTCATCGAGAATATCATCGACAATCAATACGTCCCGATCTTCCAGCGAGTAATTTTGTTCGGACAACCAGTCAAGCTTTCCTCCTGAGGTCGTATCGCCATAACGGGTAACATGCAGGTAATCCAGTTGTAGAGGAAAATTCAGTCGCGTGAGTAAATGTCCGGTCGGTATAATTGCGCCGGTTAACACGCAAAGTACCAATGGGTTGCGATCAAATAATTTATCGGTAATGGCCTGCGCCATTTTATCCAGTGCCGCAGCAACTTCTTCAGCCGTATAGAGACAGTCCGCTTCGGACAGTAATTTATTGTAGTCTTCATTTTTCATGGGTAATTTTACTTTTCGGCTAATCCGCTAAATTTAATTTCATCGGCAATATGCAGCGTTGATGTTGGAAAGGCCATTTCGGCCTGATGGGAGGTAATAATATCACTCACTTTTAGCAGAACATCCTGTTTAACTTCGTGAAATTTTATCCAGTCAGTAGTGCGAGTGAACGTATAGATGAAAAAATCTAACGATGACGGTGCAAAACTATTGAAATTAACTATCATGGTTTGAGTTTGATCAATTTCAGAATGCGCTATTAGCATAGCTTTAACATCATCAATAATAGTCGCCATAACACGAATATCATCATACCGAATACCTATAGTTTCATAGATGCGACGATGACTCATGCGCGAGGGGTTTTCGACACTGATGTTGGCAAACACCGAATTAGGCACATACAGTGGACGTTTATCAAAGGTACGTATCATGGTCGTGCGCCAGCCTATTTTTTCAACGGTGCCTTCAATATTTCGATCCGTTGAGCGCACCCAGTCGCCAATGGCAAACGGCCTGTCCAGATAAATCATCATGCCACCAAAAAAATTGGCCAGTAAATCCTTGGCGGCAAAACCGACTGCAATACCGCCAATGCCACCAAAAGCAAGAATGGCGGAAATATTAAAGCCTAGACTTTGTAACGTTACCAGCGTTGCGGTAATGAGTATCGTTGTGCGAAGCAACTGACTAATCGCACTCGCCGTTGTACGATCCAGCGCCTTACCTGCAACTTCACGCTGGTGTAAAATATTTTTTTCACTAAAACTGATAAATCGAATTAATGACCATGTGATCGAGGCAATTACACCGACCGTTCGTAACTCGCTGGTCACTGGAATCGCCATAACATCCAACACCAGAGACAAACCAATCATCCAGATAAATAGTGTCAGCGGCTTCTGTACGGCATGGACAAAGGCGTCATCCCACTGAGTTTTGGTAGCTTGTAAATATTTATGAAATCGCTTCAGCACGCGTTTCTGGATAAAATCCAGCAACAGAGCAACAAAGACAATACTGAATATTTTCACAATACCGTACTTGTCAGCATCTAACAGACTTAATAATTTATCCAGATATTCATTCATTGTAAAATTCTCATATTAAACCACTCCACCGCAAGCGGGCGGGTATCTGTTATTGTAGGTTCGACTTCAGTCGTACTACTCTACTACTAGTACGACTGAAGTCGAACCTACAATAGAACGCGCAGCAGACAGCGGGAAATCAAACCCTCCGCGATCAAAATTCCAACTCCAGACTGGGATCATCCTGATAATCTCGAATAAGTGCAACCGCCTGCTTCCACTTGCGACTGGCAAACAAATGATTTCGTTCAACCTCTTTTCGGCCATGCATACGTGCAAGCCGTAAATGTGAAACCGGATCATTCCATTCACCCAGATTGTCAATAACCTCGATGGCCGCTTCACGATTATTACAAACCAGCGCCATATCACAACCCGCATCGAGTGCTGCACGCGAGCGTGCCGTATAACTTTCCCCTGCTACGCTGGCAGCTTCCATGCTGAGATCATCACTGAAGATCACGCCCTGAAAACCCAGTCGGGAACGTAACACTTCCTGTAACCAAAAGCTGGAAAAGCCCGCAGGTTTTGAATCAACATTTTCATAAATCACATGTGCCGGCATCACCGCGGCCAGTCCGTGATGGATCATGCGTTTAAAGGTTAAAATATCGTGTGCAAAAATGTCATTATATTCACGCTTATCAACGGCAATAGCCTGATGTGAATCTTCGCTGACGCCACCATGCCCAGGAAAATGTTTTCCCGTGGCCGCCATTCCGGCCTCATGCATGCCTTCCACATAGGCGTGAGCCAGTTCTACCACAATGGCGGGATCATGATGAAAGGCGCGGTCACCGATAACGGCACTCACACCATGATTCACATCCAGTACTGGCGCAAAACTAAAATCAATATCGTGGGCACGTAATTCTACCGCCATCAACCAACCGGCTGTACGCGCCAGTTTTCGTGCCCGTTGTGGCTCTTTCTCGTACACCTTACCAAATTGAGCCACTGCAGGCAGACGAGTAAAACCATCTCGAAAACGTTGCACTCGTCCGCCCTCATGATCCACGGCAACTAACAGACGGGGGGAACGCAGCGCATGAATATCAGCGACCAGGGCATGTAATTGATCGGCATTAGAATAGTTGCGACTGAATAGAATTACGCCGCCAACCAACGGATGTTGCAGAATAGTCCGATCTTCCTCTGACAGGGTTTCAGCGGCAATGTCCAGCATTAACGGGCCTAGCGACACAGTCAGACTACTCCTCACATTTACTCACGGATATAAACCTGCGTTCCACAGGCGACTTGTTCATAGATGCGGATAATATCTCGGTTATACATTTTAATACAGCCATGTGAACCGGGTTGGCCGAGTGTATCGCTATCTGGGCAGCCATGAATATAAATATAGCGGCGCATGGTATCAAGCTCGCCCAACCTGTTTTTGCCGGGTTCCAGACCACTGAGCCAGAGTATGCGCGTCAGTATCCAGTCGCGCTGTGGATATTGCTGACCCAGCTCGGCAGTATATATTTCACCGGTGGGGCGACGAGCAATAAAAACTGTATTCTCTTCTGCTCGGTTTCCGATTTTTGCGCGAATGATATGTTTGCCTCGCGGCGTGCATTCACTGCCAAATGTTTCACCCGCACCCTTCGCCGCCGTTGAAACGATAAATTCTTCCTGCTGATCCGCAGTAATCAGGCGTAACCGCTGATCACCAATATCAATTTCTATGTAAGGATGAGAATCAGACATTACCAGTCACAAAAAGGATGTCTCACCAGACAAACATTATAATAGCGATGATCATCAGATACATCTTCGCCAATCCAGTCTGGTCTGGAAAAATATTCATCTTCAGATTGCAGTTCAATTTCTGCAACAACAAGCCCGGCATTATCACCTGCGAAAACATCAATCTCCCAGAGATGGTTGTCATGCATAACATGATGGCGGGTCTTTTCAATCAAGGGTTTCTGGCACAGGCTTGTTAATAATTCTTCTGCGTCCTGCATGGGAATAGCATATTCAAATTCCTGCCGGGTAATCCCGAGAGTAGCGCTTTTTACATTGATGTTAGCCCGTTCGCCTTCGATGCGAATACGAACCGAAGCTTTTTCTGAACCAAGCAGATAACCCTGCTTAAACGCCGTGCCCGCATCAGCATGTTTGCGCCAACCATCATTATTTAGTAAAAACTTTTTTTCTATTTCAATCGCCATTATTTTTCAAACAGGGCAATAGATTCAACATGAGCCGTATGTGGAAACATATCCATCACCCCGGCCGCGCGTAAATGATAACCGTGTTCATTCACCAGTTCACCCGCATCACGCGCAAGCGTGCCCGGATGACAGGAAACGTAAACAATTCGCTTCGCGCCAGTGGCGGCAATATAGGGCAAGACTTCTTTCGCACCACTGCGTGGGGGATCCAGCAGCACTTTGCTGTAAATCTCTTTTTTTAACCAGGGCATGCCATCGAGATTTTCCATCAGGTTGGCAACATGGTATTCAACATTATTAATACCATTGGCTATGGCATTATCGCGGGCACGTTTAATCAAGCCCGCATCACCTTCAACTCCAATAATCTGTTTTGCCTGTCGCGCCATCGGCAAGGTAAAATTACCCAGGCCACAAAACAATTCCAGCACGGTATCGTCTTTATCGAGTTGCAATAATTCCAGTGCCAGATTGACCATTTTCGGATTGATGTCATGGTTTACCTGAGTAAAATCGGCGGGCTCGAACTGTACTTTTAAATCATAATCACTCAGTTGATAATAGAGTCCCGCCTGATTTTGCTCTGAATCAGGGCTGAGCAAAGCCACCGTATCGGGGCCTTTCGGTTGCAGATAGATCTGGAAATTATTAAGCTGGCCAAATTCGCTGAGAATTTTTTTATCCTCATCGCTTAGCGGTTCAAGATTACGAAATATAAGTGCTGCGCTATTGTCGGCGATGGCCACTTCAATCTGCGGGATCTGTTTGTAGATACTGAGCCGTCTAATAACCTCACCCAGCTCAATCAATTTTTCACCGACGGAGGGATGCAACACTTTGCAGCTATTTAGTTCGGCAAGAAAGGACGAACCCCGCTCCCGAAAACCCACCAGCACACGTTGCTTTTTGTGGACATAACGCACACCCAGCCGTGCCTTACGACGATATCCCCAGTTGCTACCACTCAAGGGGGAAAGAATTTTTTCAGCCTCAACCTTGCCCACACGCTTGAGGTTATCCAGTAACACGTTTTCTTTTACCTTAAGCTGTTCACTGGCGTCAAGATGTTGCAAACGACAGCCACCACAAATACCAAAATGTTCACAGCCAGGCTCTACCCGATGTGCTGAAGCAGTGATAATCTTATGTAGGCGCGCCTCATCAAAATCACGTTTTTTACGTGTATAGATAAACTCTACCGTTTCATCGGCAAGTGCATCGTCAACAAAGACTGTCTTGCCATCGATATGTGTAACCCCTTTGCCTTCATGGGTCAGGGATTCAATCGTGGCCTGCACGGGCGTGGAGTCGGGTTTTTTACTTCGTCTATGTGACATTAAAATAATCTTCTCGGTGAATACATTTTATCTGTAGGTTCGCCTTCAGGCGAACATCTGCGGATAAAACCGCACTTACATATGAATCAGGTATTTATGTTTGTGGCCAGTTTTCCAGAAACTCATTAAAATGAGGTTTGTTTTCTTCTTGTAATGTACTGCGTACCAGTTCTATTTCCTGCTGATATTCGTCTTGATTTAGGCTAGCGTTAATCAACTGAAAACGCAGATAGACTAAATACGTATTCAATACATCAGTTTCACAATAATTGCGAATATCTGCAATCTTTCCTTCCTGATAATAGTCCCAGACTTTCGCACCGCTCATCCCCATTTTCCCGGGAAACCCCAACAGGGTTGCGATTTGATCCAGTGGGGCAATCGCTCGGTTTTCAAACCCGGCAATTACATCCATTAAATCTGTATGACGACGGTGATAACGGCTGAGATAATTGTTCCACTTAAAACTTTGATCATGCTCGCCAGTTTCCCAGTATCGCTGTGCTGCAACACCGTGGATCAATGAGCGATAATGTAGAACCGGCAAATCAAAACCTTTACCGTTCCAGGAGACGATAGTCGGAATATATTTATCAATGCCGCTAAAGAAGCGTTCAATGATTTCTTTTTCACCGGCATCCTCATTGCCGAGTGACCAGACCGCCAGTCGCTCACGGCTACGTAACACCACCGAAATAGCAACAATTTTTTGCATCGGCAAACGCAGAAAATCATTGCCGGTTTCCTGTCGGCGTTTATGGAACATGATATTGGCGACTTCCCGATCATCCAGCCCATCAAGATCATAAAGACGGCGGCCACCTTCTACGTCCGGTACGGTTTCAATATCAAATACAAATATGTTCATAACTAGTACTGTCCTGAGATAACCTGTACGTTATTCAGCCGGAAACACATCGGTTGAAAGATAGCGATCACCGCGATCACAAATAATAGTGACAATCAGTGCATTTTCGACTTCCTGTGCCAGATGCAATGCGGCGGCCACTGCGCCACCGGAAGAAATTCCGCAAAAAATGCCTTCCTTGCTGGCCAGATCACGCGTCGTTTGTTCGGCCTCAAGCTGGGTGACCTCCATCAGTTTATCGACGCGTCTGGCATCATAAATTTCTGGCAGATATTCCTTTGGCCAGCGACGAATACCGGGGATCTTTGCACCATCTGCCGGTTCAACCCCAACAATGGTGATGGCTGGATTTTTTTCTTTGAGGAAACGGGAAGTACCCATAATGGTTCCAGTGGTACCCATGGCGCTTACAAAATGGCTGATCTTACCGTTGCTATCGTTCCAGATTTCAGGCCCGGTAGTCTCGTAATGTGCCAGCGGATTGTCAGGGTTAGAAAATTGATCCAGCAAACGACCCTTGTTCTCACTGGCCATTTTCTCGGCCAGATCCCGTGCGCCTTCCATGCCCTCTTCTTCACTCACCAGAACCAGTTCTGCGCCGTAAGCACGCATCGAAGCACGACGTTCGATGCTCATATTGGCGGGCATAATCAAGACCATGCGGTAGCCCTTAACTGCGGCGACCATCGCCAGCGCAATGCCGGTGTTGCCGCTGGTAGCCTCAATCAGGGTATCGCCGGGTTTAATCTCACCGCGCATTTCGGCATGCGCAATCATGCTCAATGCCGGTCGATCTTTGACTGAACCGGCCGGGTTATTGCCCTCAAGCTTGAGCAGAATCGTGTTGCTGCTTTGCCCCGCAAGACGCTGCAAACGAACCAGTGGCGTATTGCCAATTTGAGATTCAATCGTTTTATAATTCATGCCCAGAGTGTAATGTATCGGGCTATAACATACAAAAAATGAGCGCCACGAAAAGTCTGAAAAAGCCAACAGGAGAGTTGATGATGAGCGAGATATTTGATGCCGTAATTGCACTTGAGCAAGCTGGCGGCAGCGAGGAGCTGGCAAGGGATCTATTTACCATGCTGCTTGATGAGTTGCCCGATCAACAGGCGTCAATTTCAACCGCATTCAAGCTTGTGAATACAGAAGGTAGCGCGATTGAAGCACTCTGGGATCCTGTGCATAAACTGCATGGCTCGACCGCGTACCTGGGCGTGTCGGCTCTCAAAGAAGCGGTAAAAGCCTTCGAGGATAATATTAAACAAAATAATCGTGATCAGCTCGCCGAAGGCTTCCGCCAACTTGATTCAGCAATAAACCACTTACTGGAGCAAGGCCAGCAAATCCTTAGCCGTAACTGGAAGGGGAGCTGACTCGCCACCGCAAGCGGACAGGGCATCTGCTTAGGTACGGCTAAAGCCGAACCTACAATAGAACGTCGCTGTAAGCTGCGGGGAATTAAATCCAACGGCGATTAAAGAATAAATATGATGACAAGGATGGATCAATCAACTCCGCTGCCATGACAGCTCAAAGTAACAAAGGCTACGGCATAATCAACTTCGTCAGCCAGACTGATATGCGAAGAGACAATCCCTTGCTGGAGAATAAATTCTTTCGCCTTGCCCATATATTTTAACACCGGCTTACCCAAGCCATCGTGACTAACCGTTATCTCACGCAAGGATAAGCCATTGATAAATCCGGTGCCCATGGCCTTGGCAACGGCTTCTTTGGCAGCAAATCGCTTGGCCAGAAAGTGAGCCTGATCCACAAGTTCAGAAAAATCTTTTAACTCTGCCTCGCTGAGGATTCGCTCAGCAAAACGATGACCATGACGTTCAAGACTATTGCGCATGCGCTCGACACTGACGATGTCGGTACCAATACCGTAAATCATGAGAAGCGCGCATCCCGCATCAGGCTTTTCATTTCCCTAACCGCCGCATCCAGGCCGGTAAACAAACTGCGGGCAATGATCGCATGGCCGATATTCAATTCACAGATATCGTTAAGTGAGGCAATGGTTGCAACATTATGATAATGCAGACCGTGACCGGCATTCACCTGTAAGCCACAGGCCTTGCCTTTTTCCATGGCCTGTACGATGCGTTGTAATTCCCGTTCCTGCTGTGCCGGATTGAGCGCATCAGCATAGTTGCCCGTGTGCAATTCAATTACCGGTGCGCCACATTCAGCGGCAGCTTCGACCTGCACGGGATCGGGATCGATAAATAGTGATACACGCACACCGGCTTCGCCAAGTTGCGCGCAGGCATCTGTAATCCGTGCCTTCTGCCCGGCTACCTCCAGTCCACCTTCAGTCGTAAGTTCCTGCCGTCGCTCCGGCACCAGACAACAATCGGCTGGTTGCAGTTTACAGGCTATCGCCAGCATTTCATCGGTAACCGCCATTTCCAGGTTCATGCGTGTTTGCAGAACAGCACTTAGCATTTCTACATCGCGATCCTGAATATGCCGCCGATCTTCACGCAGATGAACGGTGATGGCATCGGCTCCCGCCTGCTCGGCCACTAACGCCGCTTGCAGGGGTTCAGGATAACGCGTGCCACGCGACTGACGCAGGGTGGCGATATGATCGATATTAACACCCAGATAAATTGGATTTTTTTCTGTCATGGTTTTAGTAATTGTTTCTGTTGTCGATAAAGTTCTCGTGATTTTAGTGGCCGGTTACCAAGATGGCGAGCCAGACTCATGCGCAGTAATTGTTTTGCCTCGCGCAATAGTTGAATATTACGGTCACCATCGGTCTGATGCAATTTTAAATCAGCCTGGTGCAACGCCAGTAATGTTGCACCCTGTATAGGTAGACCCGATTCACAAGCATGATCTGTCATTTTAACCGGGCCGTATTCCGGCTGATAACAATAGCGTTGCTCAGCCTGTAAAACTTCACCACTAGCAACATCATGATCGAGCACCAGGCCATAACCCAGTTCCTGCAGCAAAAAACATTCGAACATGCGCAAATGGACTTCTTCCTGACTCGAATTTTCTGACAGGTTTTGCAGGGTCGCCGCATAGGCATCATACAGGGCTGGATGTGGATCAGCTTTCGCCAACAACCGCAATAACAGTTCATTTAAATAAAATGCGCTCAGCAACTGACGACTATTAATTGCGCCCACTTGTTTAGCAGGCTCAGCGCCGGTCAGCGTTTGCACTTCTCCACCACCCTGCCAGCTCAGCAGTAGCGGAACAAAGGGCTGAAGATGTCCCTGCAATCGCGATTTTTCTTTCCGTGCGCCCCGCGCAACCAGCACCCGACGCCCCTGTTCACGACTAAATATATCCAGCAGCTTACTGGTATTACGATACGGTCGGCTATGCAGGATATAGCTGGCCTGCAGGCTTTGACGCATAACCTGGAATTAGTCCTTTGTAGGTACGGCTTGAGCCGTACAGGTACGGCTGAAGCCGTACCTACAGGCTGTGAACAAATTCATAGTTCATCCTTGTAGCCAAGGCTTTGCAGGGCACGTTCATCATCTGACCAGCCTTCTTTGACCTTGACCCAGATTTCCAGAAATACTTTTTTATTAAATAACTTTTCCATATCCTGTCGCGCCTGCGTACCTACATTCTTCAAGCGACTCCCCTTGTCACCGATGACAATCGCTTTTTGATTTTTACGTTCAACCCAGATTAGCGCATGAATATGCAGTCGCCCTTTAGATTCTTTAAACTGCTCAATTTCTACGGTAAGATCGTAAGGTAATTCCTGTCCCAGCATACGCATCAATTTTTCACGCACCAGTTCGGCGGCAAGAAATCGCTGACTGCGATCAGTAATTTGATCTTCAGGATAAAATGGTTCCGAGACATCCAGTCGCTCACGGACACAGGATTCAAGTTGCGGTAAATTAATACCCTTGGTGGCCGAAACAGGAATAACCTCAATAAATTCCATTTTACCCGCAAGCTCCTGAATATACGGCAGCAGCTTATTTTTATCGTCGATTTTATCCACTTTATTAATTGCAAGCACCGCCGGAATGCCTGAAGCCTTAATTCGCTTTAGCACCATCTCATCTTCTGAGGTCCATTTCAGGGCTTCGACCAAAAATACAATCACATTAACGCTGTCCAGCGCACTGAACGCGGTGCGGTTCATATAGCGATTAATCGCACGTTGTGCATTTTCATGAATGCCGGGGGTATCGACATAAATAATCTGTTCCGTCTTTGTGGTCTTGATGCCAAGTAGATGCTGACGAGTTGTTTGTGGTTTACGTGAAGTGATGCTGAGCTTCTGCCCCAGCAGGTGATTCAGCAAGGTGGATTTGCCCATGTTGGGTCGTCCCACCAGAGCGACATAACCACAACGAAAATCATTTTCTGTTTTGTTTTTACTCATAGCTTAATTGTTTAAGTGCCTGTTCTGCAGTTGCCTGCTCCGCTTTACGACGGCTGCTGGCTGATGCCTGGAAAGGTTTGCTCTGGGTTGGAATATGGCAGGCAATGGTAAAGGTTTGTGCGTGAGCTTCGCCATCAATAGCGACAACTGTATACTCAGGCAAGGTTTCACCTCGTGATTGCAGGTATTCCTGTAAGCGTGTTTTTGGATCTTTAAGAATCGAATCGGGATCACATTTTTCCAGCCGCTGAGTGAAAAACTGCAAAACAAAATCATGCGTAATTTGTCGATCACTATCCAGATAGACTGCACCGAATACGGCTTCCAATGCATCGGCAAGAATAGACTCGCGCCGAAATCCGCCGCTTTTTAGTTCCCCTGAGCCAAGCTTTAAATAATCACCCAGTTCAAGTTCAATGGAAATTTTGGCCAGGGTTTCACCTTTAACCAAATTGGCGCGTAAGCGGCTGAGTACGCCTTCTCGCGCCTGTGGAAATCGTTGATAAAGTTCGATACTAATTATTTGACCCAATACCGAATCACCCAGAAATTCAAGTCGTTCATTATTTTTTGCAGACGCGCTGCGATGAGTCAGTGCTGTTTCCAGTAATTCCAGCTGGTTAAACGTGTAACCCAGCCTGGACTGAAGCTTTATAAGATCAGCCATCAGGGCGTAGCGGTGGGGATAGTCACAAATTTCTGAAAATGCACAACCACATCGATATTGCCCACAAGATTCTCCCGAACTTCATAGTCAATTTCCACATTCATGGAATTTTTACCTTTGTCAATGTAGATATGTTCTTTAGTGACACCGCTCACCATATTGATATCGAGTCGTTTCACGATAGTTTTACGAACCATAACCGGTGTCATCGTTGACATTGATGGTTCATTTTCTATGTCACTCAGAATCGAGCCGACTTTAAAACCATCCATATATATTGGCAACAGTTTCAGCACCAGCAGGACAAACATAATAACCAGCGCAATGATAATCATCCAGCCAATAGCCGTTACACCTGCCTGTTTTTGTCTTCTGATCATGATAAGTCTCTCATTTTGCCGGTTTAGTTAAATCGTCTGATACTAATATATTAGTCGATTAATGTACCAATGCGACCCCAACGCGGCCATTCACCCAATTCCCAGTTAAGCCAGACGATCATCGCATGACCAACCAGGTTTTCATCGGGAACAAATCCCCAGACACGGCTATCACGACTGTTGTCACGATTATCACCCATCACAAAATATTTGTTCTCAGGAACTGTAATTACAAAATCTCGTGCTGGGTACATCTTATTATCAAGAATGTCATGTACCACGCCGGCCAGATTTTCAGTTCTGCGCACGATATGATCATAGCCGGGTCGATACACGGTTTCGGTTATCTGCTGCATGGGCTTACCGTTAATATGCAACACCTTATTGTAATAGGCGACCTTATCTCCAGGTACGCCAACTACCCGCTTAATATAATCAATCGAGGGATCTTCTGGATAACGAAAAACAATCACATCACCACGTTGAGGTTGGCCGAGGTCGATTACTTTTTTGTTCCAGGCGGGCAGGCGAATGCCATAGCTGAATTTTTTCACCAGAATAAAATCGCCAACTTCAAGTGAGGGTAGCATCGAGCCAGAAGGGATACGGAAAGGTTCGGCGATAAAACCCCGCAGAATCAAAACAATGAACACGACCGGAAACAGAAAGTGGGAGAACTCCGCCAGCATCGTCCACAGCGAACGCACACCCGTAGGTGCATCGTCTTTTATCTCGTCCTGAGTTTTGCCTCGGTTGACTATCAACCTGTCTATTAACCAGATTATGCCGGTAACAAAAACGGCAATAACCAGAATCAGTGAAAAATCTACATTCATTTATCTTTCCCTACATTTAGCACCGCCAGAAATGCTTCCTGCGGTATTTCAACCCTGCCGACCTGCTTCATGCGCCGCTTGCCAGCCTTTTGTTTCTCCAATAATTTACGTTTACGCGAGATGTCACCACCATAACATTTGGCCGTGACATTTTTACGCAAGGCTTTGACGTTGGTGCGCGCCATTATTTTTGCACCTACCGCGGCCTGTATCGCCACATCAAACATTTGCCGAGGAATAATTTCTTTCATTCTAGCGGTTAAATCATGTCCCCGGTGTTGAACTTGATCCCGATGCACAATGACTGACAGTGCGTCGACCACATCACCATTAATAAGAATATCCAGTTTCACTAGATCGGCTTCCTGAAAATGTTTAAATTCATAGTCCAGTGAAGCATAACCTCGGCTGACTGATTTTAGACGATCAAAGAAATCCAGCACAATTTCATTCATGGGCATTTCATAGCTGATCGCTACCTGCGAACCAACATATTCAAGTTTCTTTTGCACACCGCGTTTTTCGATACACAGGGTGATCACATTGCCAACATAGTCCTGCGGCACCAGAATATTGGCGAGCACGATAGGTTCACGAATTTCATTGATATGATTCACAGCGGGCAGATCGGCAGGGTTATCGATGCGGATAATCTCACCTTTGGTGGTTTCCACTTCGAATACAACGGTCGGTGCGGTAGTAATTAGATTCAGATCATATTCGCGCTCAAGCCGTTCCTGCACAATTTCCATATGCAGCAGGCCAAGAAAGCCGCAGCGAAAACCGAAGCCCAGCGCCTGTGAGGATTCTGGTTCATAAAATAGCGCGGCATCGTTAAGACGTAACTTGGCCAGTGCCTCACGCAGGTTTTCATAATCATCTCCGGCCACAGGAAACAGTCCCGCAAACACCTGCGGTTGCACAGGTTTGAACCCGGCCAGTGGTTTTTCGGCAGGACGACCCGCATCCGTAATGGTATCGCCTACCGGCGCGCCATCAATTTCTTTCACCCCGGCAATCATGTAGCCCACTTCACCCGCGCATAATTCGGGTAGATCATTTCGCTTTGGCGTGTACGTGCCAACATGATCGACCTGATAATCACGGCCTATGGACATGATCCGAATTTTCTGCTTTTTGCGTAAACGTCCCTGCTTCACCCGCACCAGTGAAACCACGCCAAGGTAGCTATCAAACCAGGAGTCAATAATTAAGGCCTGCAATGGAGCATCGAGATCGCCTTCGGGTGGCGGAATAAAGCTAATAATATCTTCCATCAGCGCATCCATACCGATACCGGTCTTGGCACTAACCAGTTGTGACTCGGAGGCATCCAGACCGATGATTTCTTCAATTTCCAGTTTTACTCGCTCCGGCTCGGCCGCGGGTAAATCAATTTTATTCAGCACCGGCAGCACTTCCAGTCCTTGCTCGATGGCGGTATAGCAGTTGGCTACGCTCTGTGCTTCTACCCCCTGAGAGGCATCCACCACCAGCAATGCGCCTTCACAGGCGGCAAGTGAGCGAGACACTTCATAGGAGAAATCTACATGGCCGGGGGTGTCGATAAAATTAAGCTGATACGTTTTACCATCTGCCGCCGTGTAATTCAGGGTCACACTTTGCGCCTTGATAGTAATGCCACGCTCGCGTTCCAGATCCATGGAATCCAGCACCTGCTCTTCCATTTCCCGTTCAGACAGGCCACCACACATCTGGATAAGCCTGTCGGCAAGCGTCGATTTGCCGTGATCGATATGCGCAATAATCGAGAAATTTCGGATATGTGACAGTTGACCCACTACTCACCTGCAAATTGTGATGAAAATAAAAAAGGCGCTGCTAGAGCGCCTTTATGTAGGTTCGCCTTCAGGCGAACATGTACGGCTCATGATCCCGAAGGGTAGAAGCCGTAGCGACAATAGAACTTTGTAGCAAACTAGGGGAATTAATCAGAGCCTGCCTAATTTCATGAATTTTACAGGATTTTAGCGACGACTGAAATACGCCTGCAGGGCTTCTTCATCAAGAAAGTAATAACAAATCTCGGTCTGCTCACCTTCTCGTTCGCCAACCAGCACCGGCACTCGCGTCCCGTAGCGATTTTCTAGCGTCGGATCACCGCTAATATCCGTGATATCCAGCTCAAATAGCTGATTCGGCTGCCGAGATTCCAATGCCACTAGCATCTCATCACAGAGATGACAGCCGTGGCGCAGGTAAACTCGTAGTTTTTCCGACACCCCTATTTCGGGATTTTCAGTGGCAGGAAGACTGGCGCATTGCCGCGCTGAACCAGCACTGGTGTCGATTTTCCTTTTTTCAGATCGTTGACGATATCTTTAAACCCGTTGATATTTTTAACGTCCTTACTGTCCAGCATCAGAATTACATCGCCACGGCGGATACCTGCATCCTGTGCAGGTCCTTTTTGCACCTCACGTACTACAATGCCACGATCCCCCAGTTGCAGACGCTGGCGCTGTTCCGTCGTCAGATCTTCAACCACCAGTCCCAGACGGCTTTCTTTGCCTTTTTGTGCCGCTGCGGGTCCAGTTTCGGCCAGCACGTCTTGCGCCGGTAATTCGGCGATAAGCACCGACAGGGTTTTAGTTTTACCTTCACGTATCAGCTTGACTTTGGCCTTGACATCAATAGGGGCCTGACCGACAGCCAGTGGCAAGTCTGAAGAGCGAATGATTTGCTTGCCGTTAAACTCAACCACCACATCGCCGACCTTGAAGCCCGCTTTCTCTGCGGGGCTGTTTGCTACTACCTGCAACACTACCGCACCGCGTGGATCATCCATGCCGAAGGATTCAGCCAGTTCACGATTCACATCCTGAATCAGGATGCCCAGCCAGCCACGCGCAACCTTGCCTTTTTCCTTGAGCTGGGCAACGACATCCATCGCCACATCAACCGGAATAGCAAATGACAGTCCCATAAAACCGCCGGTGCGACTGTAGATCTGTGAATTGATGCCAATCACTTCACCCTTTAAGTTAAACAGCGGGCCACCGGAATTACCCGGGTTAATGGCTACATCGGTTTGAATAAAGGGAACATAATTTTCACTCGGCAGGTTGCGACCAATCGCGCTAATAACGCCTACTGAAACAGAATGATCAAAACCAAACGGTGAGCCAATCGCCATCGCCCATTCACCGACTTTAAGGGTGCTAGATTTGCCAATTTTAACCACCGGCAAATCATCAGCATCAATTTTTAATAGTGCCATATCACTGCGTTCGTCACCGCCGATAACCTTTGCCTTTAATTCACGGCGGTCACTCAGCTTAACGATAATTTCATCGGCATCTTTAATAACATGATAATTAGTTACCACGTAACCATCGGCATCAATGATAAAGCCGGATCCCAGTGACTGAGATTTAAACTCTTCCGGTACTTCGCCATTACCCCCGCCTTCACCAAAGAAATGCCGAAACAAATCACCGAAAGGCGAATCTTCCGGCATGTCAGGCACATTAAAACCATGCGGCATGCGTTTTGGGTGTTTGATTTTTTGTGTGGTGCTGATGTTAACCACCGCAGCACTATTTTGCTCAACCAGTACGGTGAAGTCCGGCAGTTCAACGGCCTCTACCGATCTAACTATCAACAACTGCGCTAAAGCCGCAACGGCTATCAAGCTCAGAACTATTTTATTAAATGATTTAAACGAAATTGCAACTGGAGATTTCATGGGTACTCATCACCGTGTGGTTTATTTAAATTAATGTTAGTTCATACGTAGGTATTTAATGAATTCATTTACCAGTAGCTTCGCCTTCAGGCGAACAATTACGGTTAAATGTCGTATATTGTACGGCTGAAGCCGTACCTACAATTGTGCTCATGCTTAAGTACCTACGTATGAATGTTAGTTTCTTTGAATAAGGTCGATATCCACATTATCAAGTGCGGAAAGGCGTTTAAGTATAACCGGTTGATAACGAACATCGGTCTGGATGTGTCGGGAAAATATCTTTACAAAAATGCCGGCCAATATAAAACCAATTATGCCAAAAATAATGCTGGTAGCTTCGGCAGACGCCAACTGCCACTGTGCTGCCATTTGTTCACCGAAAATGGCAAATAAAACCAGACTGACAATAGGCAATAAATATATAATTAACGAACCCTGCACCAATGCACTTTCCTGTAAACCAATTAAAACTGTTTCACCTTCACAGGCATGCACTTTATTGATAGCTTTCATCTGCGAGGTTTTCTGACCCCATATTTTAGCTATGGTTCCGGTACCGCAAGCTTTGTTAACACCACATTGGCCACAGGCGCTTTTTCGCTGTGCTTCTATCCAGGCAAACTCACCGTCACATTTAACCACAACAGCGGTTTCTTCAATCATTGTTTTTAGATACTTTGACTACCGGAGCAACCGACTCACCAATCATTTTTACTGTCACATAGGGTACTTCACCAATTACGGTTACATAGTGATCGTCCAGCTCCAGACCAAAGGCATGTACCGCGCCCATATGCGATCCACCGCGGAGATTGTTTTCACTATCCATCATTTCTTCGATAAAAACAGACACGGTGGCCAGGCCATCGGTAAAAATAAGATGTTCTACTGGCATAAGATTTTCAGGTAGCGTGGTCATGCGCTTCATGTCGGATTGAAACCCCGAGGGGAGTTGCTTTACCTGCCAGCTCATTTCAGAATTTTCATTACTTAGCTGTTTTTTTATCGGGGCTTCATAACGATTGAACTGACTACTATCAATTACCGGTTGCAGCATAGATTCAGGAATCTGTTCATGAAACCGCAACTGAGTAAAAACAAACTGTTCAACGGGCGTATCATCTTCGACTACCAAATGTGTTTTTAGCAACAGTCCGGTTTTTTCTTCAACCCAGAGGTGATAGCCATAACGAAATTGATCTTTCGGCAACATGTTAATTTTCTGGGAAACATAACCTGCCACCTTGCCTTTGCCATCAAGAGATAAATGATAATTTTTCTCTAATAGCTGCAAGTCAATTGGAAAACTGGGTGGGAAATTACTGCGCGGACGACTCTTTTCTACCACCATAGATTTGCTGTCGGGTAGGTAGCAGGTAACCTTGTTATTGTCACGAATGACTTCGCGACCACTACCATCCATCGAAATCAAACGTTCCCGTTCACCCGTTTCATCCACACTGTGAATGATTTTCATCGAGCTCAGCTGGTTATGCTGACCGTAAACAAAGATGCCTTCGTAATTAAGACTATGCGCAGCGGAATGCATTTTTTCCAGCCAGTCCTGTATGCTTTTCTGATTCTGCTCAGCCACTGCCAACGATAGCGGCATCAATAAACAAACAAAGATAACTAGACGTTTAAGTGGCTGTTGGCACAATTTAGTATTCGCACCTGACCCAGCCGGAAACAGTCGGCTATTTGTCATTAGCAATCCGAATAATCATGGGCTGATTCCTGGTTTCACCAACAATACGCATATAGGGCAACATGCCCTGCATATTAGAACTAACCGAATACTCATTGTGATTCAATAAATAGCCACTGAATTTTGAGGTGCTGGTAGGATTTTTCAACTGACGGTGAATATGCGAAGGCGTGGATCGCGTTAATGTGGCTAACGCCCCATTAGCGGGTTTTGTTAACGGCAAGGAAACTCGTGCTGAATTTCCAATCCCGGATGCTAACGCGGCCACTGGGGCGGTAACTGGACGAAGAGCGACAAGCTTTTCTGTTTGTATTTCAGTTGCCGCCAGTGGCGCAACGCCTCCCTGCTCCGCCGTTTGTGGATTCTGGATGGTAATAATAGCAATCGCGCTAACCGTAGCGGCAATCGCCAGACCGGCAGCCTGTTTGATTAACTGGCGGGGCTGGAATCGGCGTGGCGCTAATATAGTAGGTTCATGTTCAATCGCTGCTGAAACTTGTGCAGCCAGATCAAAAGCTGGGCTGGGAGCCTCAGGTAAATGGCCGCTGATCACGTCTCGAATTAAGTGATAGCGCATCCAGCGCTGTTTCTGCTGCTCGCTATTTTCCAGGTTATCGATATCCTGTTCAAAATTATCAAGCTCACTATCCATGAGCGCGGATAGTCGTTCGTCTGCTTTGTCACTCATTGCCTGCACACCTTGATGAAATGTAAATAACCTAACTTTTGACGACCCCAAAACACGGCTACTCATTCCCTAGTAATGGTTTCAGTTTTTCGTCAACCGCTTCACGGGCTCGAAATATCCGTGAACGAACCGTGCCAATCGGACAATCCATCGTCTGGGCGATATCCTCATAACTCATGCCTTCCAGTTCTCGTAAAGTGATCGCCGTTTTTAAATCTTCGGGCAAATCCTCGATAGCCTGAAACACAACAGTCTGAATCTCATCCCTAAGGGCTTCACGCTCCGGTGAAGCATAATCTTTAAGCGCGGATTCACCTTCGTATTGCTCCGCATCACTGGCATCAATATCAGCCTTGGGTGGCCGCCGTCCCTGCGCAACGAGATAGTTTTTGGCCGTGTTGATCGCAATGCGATACAGCCAAGTGTAAAACGCGCTATCGCCGCGAAAGTTCGGCAGTGCGCGGTAGGCCTTGATAAATGCCTCCTGCGCAACGTCCTGCACTTCGCTCTGATCTCGCATATAGCCCGACAACACCTTGATAATCCGTAGCTGGTATTTCAACACCAGGATATCAAATGCCTTTTTGTCACCTCGCTGTACGCGCTCAACCAGCGCCTGATCAATTTCTTTGTCGCCCATTCGGGCTGATTCCTTAATGCTGTGTTCGATGGAACCCGCCTGAACCTGCACATATGGACAGTAATCCGTGCAGGGAGTTCGCGCTTCTGGCGGAATTTTTGAACTAAATTTTCATGTTCTTCATTATTTTCCCCGTAACCACGAGGCTATGACTATTCTAAACTGTTTTTGTGCCGCATAATAAGCGCTAAATCTATACTCGAGCATATAAAACACAAGCGTGAAGTCTATTGGCCGCAAAACAGATTGAATCTGATGTATTGATTATAGGCGGTGGCGCAGCCGGTCTGACGCTGGCATTAAAACTTGCCGACAGCCTTTCTATCCGGTTGATTTCAAAGGGTATTTTGCGTGAAGGCTCGACACTCTACGCACAGGGTGGGATTGCCGCCGTGAATGCGCCGGATGACAGCTTAAACTCCCATATTGACGATACAATTAACGCCGGTGCCGGACTTTGTGACCCCGCGGCGGTGCGCCTGACGGTTGAACACGCCGCCGAAAACATCCAATGGCTGATCGACAGGGGTATCAGTTTCACCCGCAACACCTCAGGTTCACCACAGGGTGAATACCATCTCACCCGTGAAGGTGGGCATAGCCATCGCCGGGTTTTCCATGCCACCGATGCCACCGGCAAGGCTATCGAAACTACCCTCGAACAGGGCATCCTTGCGCATCCAAATATTCAAATCGATGAACAACACATTGCGGTTGATTTGATTACCACCCACAAATTGGGACAGTCAGGTGAAAACCGCTGTCTCGGGGCGTATATTCTGGATCGTGGTAATAATCAGGTTGATGTTTATCGCGCACGTTTTGTGATTTTCGCCACTGGCGGTACCAGCAAGGTATACCTTTATACCAGTAACCCCGATACCGCCACGGGTGATGGCATTGCCATGGCCTGGCGCGCCGGTTGCCGGGTCGCCAACATGGAATTCAACCAGTTTCATCCGACCTGCCTGTACCACCCCAACGCCAAGTCCTTCCTGATCACCGAAGCCCTGCGCGGTGAAGGCGGTAAATTATGCTTACCGGATGGTAGCCGCTTCATGGATGGCTATGACCCGCGCGCCGAACTCGCGCCACGGGACATCGTTGCTCGCGCTATCGATCATGAAATGAAACGTCTGGGCTGTGATAACGTCTTTCTCGACATCAGTCACAAACCAGCCGATTTTATTACTCGTCACTTTCCCACTATTCACCAGCGTTGCCTTGAACTGGGAATCGATATCACCCGTGAACCCATCCCCGTCGTCCCCGCCGCCCACTACACCTGCGGCGGTATCATGACCGATCTGCATGGACAAACCGACATCGCCAATCTTTATGCCATTGGTGAAACAGCCTTTACCGGCTTGCACGGTGCTAATCGCATGGCCAGCAACTCACTACTCGAATGCCTGGTCTTCGCACAGGCTGCCAGTAAACATATTCTTGGGCGACAGCAACAACCGGGCATGTCCGCCGAGGTGCCGGATTGGGATGAAAGCCGAGTAACCGACTCCGATGAAGAAATCGTAGTGCATCACAACTGGGACGAAGTGCGGCGCATGATGTGGGACTACGTCGGCATTGTGCGCTCCGACAAACGCCTGCAACGTAGCCAGCGGCGCGTCGATATGTTGGAACGTGAAATCGATGAATACTATGGCAACTTCCGCGTCACCAATGATCTACTGGAACTGCGTAACCTCGTGGTCGTCGCCGATCTTATTATTCGTTCGGCCATCAGCCGCAAGGAAAGTCGAGGACTGCATTACAACCTGGATTACCCGCAAACCGATCCCCGCTTGAATAAAAATACTGTTCTGATACCAGAAAATTTTGTTAGCCCGAAAGACTGAATAATCTGCCGCAGTAGAAAAAGTGACCGGCTCCCATTTTTGGATAAAACTCAACAACCCACCAGGATTCAGCCCCATTCCCGCCATGCCTTAAGTACAGGAAAATACAGTGCCATTCGAATCTTCCGCGATTCCATTTTTTGCAAGGCCGCGGCATAACGCTGTAACTGGAAACGATAACGTTGCTGCTCATTATCAAGAAATGCATCCAGATCTCCGCCACTATGCGCACCGGTTTTATAGTCAATGATCCAGCGCGTGTCATTTTTATCGACAAAGCTTCGATCAATAATCAACCTTCGCACTTCACCATCAACACGGATGCTTAAGGCCAGCTCGCAAACTGCGTGTTGATGTGTGTTTGAAAGCATCCAGCGGCCACGTTCATCTGCTAATGCGTTTTCAATTGCCAGACTCACCTGTTTAACCGCTGATTCCAGCGCATCACGAGCAACACCTGCCTGTATCAACATCGATTTAGCCAGCGAGGGCAAACCAGTCTTTGGTGTTTGATACTGCTCGACCCCCTGCGCGGCAATTTGTTCTAACAGGCGATGTACAACAATACCAACATGGCGTGCCGTGTCTCCTGCCCAGTCGAACTCAAGCTCAATCTCTGTTTCTGAATCGCTATCGTCTTCAACGCTGTTAATATTAGCCACATGTTGCATCTGAATACCCGGTGGGGGTGACGGACATTGCCAGTCAGCAGTCAGGCGTGAACGGGGTGAAAATACAGATATGCTTTCCTGCTTTATTGTTGATTGCGTATCCTCAATATTTAGCTCTGCCAATTGTGTTTCAAACATATTCTTTAATACCGGCCAGAGGCAGGCCAGTAGCGTATTTTTTCCCGGTTTCCGTAACTGATTATCTTTGTCGATTTCACTATGGGCAAACAGGTGCAGTTGTTGCTTTGCTCGGGTCACCGCCACATATAGCAGGCGCGCATTCTCGATGAATTTTTTTTCATTTTCCAGAGCCTGAATATATTCTGCGGTTTTGTTGTGTTCATCCCGTGCCGATTTTATAGGGCCGAAGAGCAAGTCGGTTTCATTGCCGATGCCTGGCTGCTCTAGCCAGTAAAGCAGACGCGCATTATCACCTTTGGGTGATTTACCCAAACCGGGGATGATAACAGTATCAAACTCTAGCCCTTTGGCCTTATGAATGGTCATCACTTGCACCGGGCTATGGTCTGAACATGGACGAGCATCCGGCTGTGCATAAAGACGCTCTACTCGTGATTGTAATTCTGATAAGACTTCAATTTCATCACTCTCACCCAATTCTTCCAGTAAAACAAAAAATGCATCCGCATCCATATGAGCGGTGTCATCAGTAACACAAGCTGGCCCACCTAATGCCAGCCAGATCCGTTCAACCCAGTGGCGCAAGCCTGTGCGTGATCGATTCTCAATAGCCAGGTTTAATATTGGCAATACTCGCTGAATGCGTTGCTGACCATCAGCAGAAAGGTGAATAATCCGATCTGCATTATTCAATAAGTCGATCAAGGTTCGCTGCTGTTCACCATTACAAAGCTGATGTAGATCCAGCAAGGTTAAACCACAAAATGGTGCGCGCAACACCGCGAGCCAGCTGATGCGATCAGCCGGATGTAATAAGGCTTGGGTTAAGGCCAACAAATCCTGAACCACGGGCCGATCAACTAGCGCATCTATATCAACAGCATGAAAACGAATATCGTTCTCGCGTAGAGCATGGGTAATGGAAAATAAATGGCTGCGATTGCGCACCAGTATGGCCATGCTCTGTTCAGGCGAATCATTCTGTGTCGCCTGAATTATCGCAATAATTTTGTTCGCCTCAGCTAGATCATCACGACCAATTACAGCATGTACTGCAACCGCCTGCGCCGTGGTTTTCTTTTTTGCAGCAACAGATGCGGCATAACTTACCGCCCCGGTTAACGGATCATTATCTTTTGGCAAAATATGAGGAAAGTGCAGGTTCGCCCAATCGATGATATTTTTACAGGATCGAAAGTTAACTTGTAATTGCAAGAAACACAGCGATTTCTGTGCCAGGCCATACTCGCAGGTTTCCAGAAATAGACCCACTTCAGCTTCACGAAAACGATAAATCGACTGCATCGGATCGCCGACTAAAAATAAACTGCGACCATCATCATTTTCCCAGCCAGCAATTAAGTTTTTGATCAACGCATGTTGATTTATCGAGGTATCCTGAAATTCATCAACTAACAGGTGTTGAATTTGATAATCCAGCTTCAAGGCCAGATCACTGGGATCATCACCCCGCCCTAATGCCTGCGTCGCACTCAATGAAATTTCAGTGAAATCAACTTCCCCTTTTTCCTGAAACACCATACGTAAATAGGCAACCGAATAAGGTAGTAGTGAAAACAGAGCATTGAGAATTTCCCATTCCTGATCAGTGTAGTGGCTCGCAGGCAAGCGATTGAGTCCTGCCAGTGCGTCACGAAAGCGTTCATCTTCATCCAGTGATGCCAACAACGCCAGCATACGATCCTTCATCTCTTTAAGCCTGGCTTTTTCTTCCTTGTTTTTACTACTGCTCGGTGCGGGAAAGCCTTCGGCTTTAGTTACCCGCTTACGCCAAGCACCTTCTTTAGTTTGCAAAAACTCAGCTATCGCCTGCCACTGATTTAAGGCCGATACCTCTGCCTCGGGAAAATTCTCGATTTCATGACAACTGCTGATAAGGCAATCATCCGAACTATAACTCGCCGCAAAACGTAATAGACTCAGTAGTTCATCAGCTTTATCTATCGGCACATGTTGTTGTAGCTGCACCAAGGCGTCTTCAACAAGATGTTGCAAAGCCTGTTCAATGTTTTCTCGTTCAAGTTGAGGATTGCCGGGATCGGCAACATGGCGCAACCATTGATCGCGCCGTGCCAGCATATCAGCAAGCAGTTCACGCAAATTATCCAGGCGGTTATCCAGATGACGTAATAACACGGCAATATGTTGCGCACGCTCTGACTGGCCTTCCAGTTGTGCGAGGGTTGCTTCCGCCGCCTGCAAATATAACGCTCGCCCCTCTTCCGTCACCGCAGGCACCGCGCCAAAATTAGAGAGTAGCGGCATTTGTGCAGCCAGTTTGCTACAGAAGGAATCAAAGGTCTGGATCTGTAAGCGCCCCGGATTATCCAGTAATGACCAGCATTGCACTTGATCCTGCTGCAGGGCATCACAGGCCAGACGCCAGGTCAACTTTTCATATTCAGCTTCCGGCGCTACACCTTCTTGAGCCTGCTGTAAGGCATGCAAAATACGCTCCTGCATTTCACCGGCGGCCTTGCGAGTAAAGGTAATAGCAACAATTGACTCTGGCCGTTCCACGCAGCTGAGTAACTTTAAATAGCGTTGAGTCAGCAAGCCTGTCTTTCCAGAACCGGCTGGAGCTTGCACAATAAATGATTGAGTCGGATCGATAGCCTGCTCACGCACAGTCTGATCAATCGGTGCCTGATACTCACTCATGCCTCAGCCTCATCAAATTCTTGCTGCGCACGATCTTGTTCATGAATACGACAGAGCATACTCAACTCACAATAGCGACAGGTCGAACCGAGTTTAATCGGATCAACTTCCGCCTTACCACTTTTGAAATCAGTTGCCAGATTTTCCACCGTGGTTTTCCAGTTATCCAGTACCGCCGACCATGAAGACATCTCCTTTGTCTGTTTTATCTCACGATAGCTCTTTACTTTAGGAACCAGTTCAGTCTCTTCACAGAGGCCTTTAAATAGCATATCTTTCGCCTGCAATTGGGCGAACAGGATGCCTGCCAGAGGTGTTTCAATGACACTGGCATAAAGCGGCAATTGGGGTTCTTCTGGACGCTCACCAAACCACTGACTTGCAGTCACCTTTCCGGTTTTGTAATCAATCACTAAATAACCACCTTCTTCCAATTCATCCACACGATCCAGTTTCAAACGAATCGGAATACCATTTATTTTAGTTTCAATGAGCTGTTCGCTTTCATGCAGATGAAAAGCTGCACGTTGTTTTTCAATATCCAGCCAGCGCATAACATAAGCATGTAAACGTTTGGATTCCAGTTTTAGATATTCACCACTGAACTGCTGGGGCAACTGTTGCTGCATTTCTTTAATCGCCACACGGGTCATGTCTTCAACCAATGTGTCTACTTTATTTTCTTCATCAAGTTGCTTGAGACAGGCCTGTGACTCCAATGTATCCCAGACCAGTTCAAGCACTCGATGCACGAGAGTTCCTCGTGACATTGCATCCAGCCCGATATCAACCTGAGCAAAGGGACGCGCGGCTAAACGCAATTCAGCAAAGGCACGAAATGGGCAATTCGATTGCAAACGAATGATGCTACTGCCACCACGAATTTTTTCACGCTCAGGATCAACTGCCGGAGCAGGATCCTCCGTTAGCAAGATCAGTTGCCGTTGTTGGTAAATCAAATCCTGCCAGCTTTCACCTTGCCAGGCCTTCAATGCTGTTTTTTCCAGACAAGGTAGATGATTGAATAAAGTGCTAGGGCGTAACATTTCTGCTGCTGCGCCAGTTGCTGGATAACTGATAATGACCCTCTCTGCACTAGTAAGCAGACGTTGCGTCAATTGGCGCGCCACCGTCAGTTCACGCGCCGCCGTGGCATGAGGCATATTATGCTGGCGTTGCAAGG
>CAZIJT010000003.1:47978-51606 GCA_964539595.1 uncultured Thiohalophilus sp.
ACCGTCAGTTCACGCGCCGCCGTGGCATGAGGCATATTATGCTGGCGTTGCAAGGCCAGTGAAATAAAGGGGTTAGGACGCGCCGTTGCTGGCCAGAGCGCATCCGTCATGCCCATAAGCCATAAAGCATCGAATTGCAGGCCACTGGCTTCATATAAACCTAATACCTGCACCGGCGCATCATCAGACTCGGGTTGAAAGGTTTGTTCGCTGGCCAGTTGTCGCAAATAGCCTACGGCCTCATGCGCACTTATGTTTTCGCTGATTAGATCAAGTCGGGCAAAGGCCGCCAGCAATTCCCGCCAGGCTTCCAATGTCTGAAATTCCTCACTGCACAGGCTGCGCCCAGATGACCAGCCCGCTGAATTTAGATAACGGGAAAACTGTTCAGCCCAGTGCCCAAGCATATTCTTTGCGGGTAAGGAATCAATAAATTCACTTAAAGCACGAAGCTGTTCAGCGAATAGCGGACAGAACCAACATTGACTTTCCTGAGAAGAAAAATAGATTAATGTTTTAATCGAGACTTCTGGTTCACCCGTTTCCCGCAAGCGTCTGTCCAGTAATGCGCGCGCGTTTGATTCGCTTTCCCAACCACGAATAAATGGTGAAATTAATAAGGCACTGGCCGTTGCCAGTTCCATGCGTTTATGTAAACAGGCTAATAAATGAAATGCTGTTTGTATTAACGGGTAATGGGATAAAGAACATCCTAATGAAATATTAAATAAAGTTGTAGATTCATTTGCCAACAGCGAGGAGAGTTCACGCACAATAACGGCACGCCGGTGTTCCAGATTAGGAACCACCACGGCAATCGATATCTCCGGGTTAGCCGTTAACTGCTGTCGTACCCAGCGAGCCATACAGTTAACCTCATCCCGTTCATCAAGACATTCAAGCCGCCAACTATTTGCAGATCTATTTTCCGTTATTAACCAGCGTACATCCGTGCCCAATTTTTTTAAGACTGCAAATAACTGTTGTTGCTGTGGTGTGAGTTCATCAAAGCCTGCTAACAGAATTGTTTTTCCGGCATAAGGATTAGTTTCTGTAAATGCATGTGTAAGTTGAAAAGTAATTTGCGCCGTAGAGATCCAGCCTTGTTCCTGACAACGTGTGCGAAATGCCATACTCCATTTTAGAAAGGCCTGCGCATCTTCATTTAAGCCGTGCGTATCAGCTGCATCCTCAAGCCGCCAGTCATGCAATAGCTGCCAGGCCTGTTGTACCTGTCGGGCAGTGGCATGAGGACGTAACAGTGCTTCACCTTTGGGACTGTTGCGGATAATCGTTTCCC
Source organism: uncultured Thiohalophilus sp. (assembly GCA_964539595.1). Taxonomy (GTDB): domain Bacteria; phylum Pseudomonadota; class Gammaproteobacteria; order UBA6429; family Thiohalophilaceae; genus JAADGZ01. The sequence goes on from CAZIJT010000003.1 coordinate 49,279, forward strand.
ACAATAAAATTTCCTGCTGTGGGTTGAGGATAACCTCGGTTTTTATCGCCGCATTGATCAGTAAGGCTTCTCGCGCCTGCACCAACCAGTCTTTTAATGGCACGATTTCAGGCGTAGGCCAGACCGCCTGCTCTTGCTCTACGGCATATTGAGAGAAGTGCTGAGCGAGAAAACGGCAAAGTCGGAGATTGCCAGTCAGCAGAATTGCGCCCTGTTCGAGGCAGGAGAAAAGCTCGCTATTTGTAATGATCTGCGGTTTAAGCACCTGCGTTACATCCCCTGTATGGACGTCGAAATCAGGTGGTAGTATACATCGAATCTTGTGGGTTCGACTTCAGCCGTACTGGTAATTGTGGGTACGGCTGAAGCCGCAGCTATATTTCCGGCCAGTATTTGGTTTCAATCCCCGTACCCAAATCAGCTTCAATCAGACGTTGCCTGACTTCAAGTAACTTTTCTATCAGCGCAGGTTCTTTTTCTTCATAAGCTTTTGCATCAGGAATACGTTTGACCACCACGCCTAACAATTCCGTAATCGCATTACCGATGGAATTCTGACTAATGGTAACAACCAGTTTTCCTTCATCGTTGCGATAAATCAGCTGTTTAAAAGCCGGTTGCCAGCGAATCGAGTTAGCGTATTTGGCATCAGTGATACAAATGTCTCGAACCTTCTTCGCAGTTTTGAGAAAATCATTATTGAATAATAAAGTATGTTCAATCTGTTCGGGGAAATACGCATCTTTTGGAATCGGTGCATTGCGCGTCGATACCTGGGAGAAAAAGGTACGGTAAAAATCAATAAAGCCTTTTAGAATCTCATCATATTCGCGCCAGAAACAGATGTCTTTCAAGGTCTCCGCCCCACCCGGAATCTCCCAACTGGGCAAGCCCTGTGGATAGCCGGTTAAACTCAGTGTTGAGGCATCACTGCTGATCGATTTCAAAATATTCAAATCCAGCCCATCAAAGAACTGGCGATAAACATCATGCATATAAGATTCGAACAAGCTGTGTTGCCCACCATCGGTGAGGTTAGGATTATTGGGATCTGCCAACTCGGCATCCGCCAGCTGTTTTTTATCGAAAACAATAAAATGATTATGCAACATACGAATACTGGGTACGCCGGGAGATGTCAGCGACCAGGTGGCATCCAGACTCGCCTCACCTGCTAGCACCAGCGCTTCATTCGGATCAGGATATTTTTCCAGCATGTACTCGATCATAATCTGGTTCATGCGATTCCAGACATGTTTAACATCCTCCGGCACCTGAGTACGACGCACAGGCCGACCCAATGGATTCAACACACACTTGGAGGTATTGTAAATAATGGAAGCATCGAACTCGTTACTGTGTCCGAGTGCTTTACGATACAAAAGAAGATTTTCCGGGTTTGATAACAGGCCGTTATTATGTTCCAGATCGTTTAGGTTTTCGGTACTATTGAAAAATTCATTGGGCTTCATGCCCTCAGGGACGTCCAACGGGATGGGACGGAAAGGGGTAACTATTTCTCTTGGACCGGAACTCATGGCATTCCTCTAAATTTCTTATCGGCGCATAAAACCTTGTATACACAAGGATATAAACAGGGTTTTATGATAATCCACTACTAGAAATAAGAATACCCTGATATACCCAGAGCTTTGTAATACCCGGTAAAATCCAGTTAATGAAGGCTGTCGAAACTCACTGCCACCTGATTGCTGTATTCCTCATCAAACACCAGTTCAATATTGAGTCCCACCTCGGCCTGCACCATTTTTACCTGCTTCAGTTCCGGCAAATGCGTCGCCAACCAGGAGGTCAAGGCCATCGCCATTGTGCCTTTATCATTCTTCAGAGCATGAGCCAGATTTTGTGCGACAAACTGCGCACACTGATTGATATCTGGATTGGCAATCATCTTGTCACCCAGGGTAATCCCCCCGGCCATTTTAGAATCCATACTTTCAAGGTATTGTGCATGATCCTTCGCCAGGGCACGATCCCGGTCATATTCCATCTGTGCAATGCCATCAAGTAATACGGCCATAATGTTGCTCATAATTCACCTGTTTTCTGTCAGAAAATATAAACGGGTTGTCAGCCTGTTAAAGAGGCTCTGTTTATTTTGTGCTTACGATAATTATCTTGAATCAGAGGACATCGACTGTATAAGTATCACTGCCGATCTAAAAATCACAAAATAGTTTTGCTCTGGTTTTGCATTATTTTGCACTGGAATTTTCAGCAAAAGCAGGATGCCTTTTAACTGGTTGATAATAAATAGAAATATGGTCGGGGTGAGAGGATTCGAACCTCCGACCACCGGCACCCCAT
>CAZIJT010000004.1:0-51093 GCA_964539595.1 uncultured Thiohalophilus sp.
CATTGTCCCGGTGGGCACTCACCCCGTGCCCACCCTACATGAGCTGATATATTAGGGAAGCTCTGATTAATTCTGCCGTTCGTGGTGAGCTTGTCGAACCATGAACACCGAGTTCAATAAAATCAGCACCTTATAAATTACACCCTTCGACTTCGCTCAGGGCGAACGGAATAAATCAGAGATTCCTTAGAATTTAAACAGTTTTTTCAGCGCATCCTTTGCCTTTTTCTTAATTTTGTCTTCTTCCTGTTTCAGCTCGTCTTTGGCTTTCTGTTTTAGTTTTTGCTCTTCTTCGTGCAGTTTCTGTTTGAGCTTTTGTTCCTGTTTTTTTAGTTCCTGCTTTGCCAGTAGTTTCAGCACGCTCTGGTAGTCTACCGTGATCGCAGGCTGGGCAAACGAACCTTTGATGTAGACGGGCAGGGCGACTTTGTTCATCTGTTCCCAGCGTTTGCCGCTCTGGCCTTCGGCAGCCGAGGTGAATTTTACATCCAGTCGGTAGTCGAGTTGTTCTTTTACGAGATTGACCTTGCCCTGCCCCCTGACCCGGGCATGGGGCAGGGCGGCACGCAGATCGCGGTTGTCGAGAAGGCCGTTGCGGATTTTTGCGCTGCCGCTGATGTGGGCAAAGTCGGTTTCCAGTGGAGCCTTATTGGTGGGCGGAGGCTGTTTTTTCAGTTTGGCTTTTAGTTCGCGTTCGTACTGTGCCAGATTGAAACCTTTGACTGCGCCGTTTTCAAGACTGAAATTCAGGCGACCGTTGAGGCTGCGTTTTGCGGCCATGATATCCAGCCCACCCTGTCCCAGACGGCTGCTTAGTTTTGCCTGAATGTTGGCGGTGCCGCGAACCTTATCGTCGCCAGTCAGATCTTTTAGCAGTGGGCCAAGGGCGATATTTTTCAGGCTTTCATTGAGACGGAGATGCGGGGTATTGCTGCGCACATCGAGTTGAATATCACCGTTATAACTGCCCTGATAGAGTTTGGCTGATAGTGGCTTGAGGCGGAGCTGCCCGGCGTTGGCGACGCTACCGAGGATAATTTTACTTAGCTGTAGGTTGGCAACTTTGAGTTTGCCGATGTTGAGTTTGCCATTGATATTGAGCTTGCGCAGCAGTTCCAACGGCAGCGCGATAATACTTCCGGCTACGGCGCTCGCGGGTGAGACGTGGGTTGCCGGAATAGTGTTAACGGGAGGGGGTGCTGGGTTGGCGGTTTTTCCCGTTGCCGGTGTGGCGGGGGCTGTTTTAGTGGGTGGTGGCAGGTAGCGATCCAGATCGATCTGATCCAGTACCAGCTTGTAGCGCACCGCAGGTTGGGCAAAATGATCGATGCTGACATGGCCCTGCAAATTACTCTCATCAAGTTGCAGAATGACCGGTTTAAGTAACAAGTTGTCGGTGCTGCCGATAATTCGCAGGCCGAGTCGGGCGTGGGTCAGGGTTGTATTATCGGTGGTGGCAGGCAGTAGCGATTCCATGGCCAAATTTTTCATCAACGTGCGTGGATTAAATTCAGTGAGATTCACGCTGGCAAGGTAGCGTGGCTTGTCCAGTAATTGTTGAATATTGAGCCGTGATTCGATTTTTAGCCCGTACGCTTTAATCAGTAAAAACTCGGTTTTAAGCGACTGCTTGTTTAAATCCAGACGTATTTTCTTACTCTCGATTTGAGCCTCGAGCTGGCCGTGCGGCAGCAGGCTGGATGTTGTTTTGTTTTGTATGGCCAGTTGTTTTAGCGTGTATTTCTGTTTTTTTAGATCCAGCTTCACCTGGCTGGAGAGGCTTGCGGAACCGCTAATGGCAGCCCTGTCGGCGGATTTTTCCAGCGTGTAATTAATATTGCCACTAAAGGGATTCAGCGTGAGAAACTGTTTTTCCAGATCAGCCTGCAATTTTGTTTTCAGCGTAATGTGTGCTGAGGCGGAGGGTTCACGGCTATTAACGGCAAAGCTAATTTCAAGTGGAATGGTTTCAGTCAGGGAGATGCGGCCAATTTCCACATTCAATTTTTTAATCTGATAGTTCTGTTGAGTTTGTTGATCATCCCAGCGCAGGCTTGCGTCTTCGATACTGATGCCTTCGATGGACAGTGCGGCGAGGGCGGCGGGCGATATTTCCGTTGCTGTTGTTGCTGCCGCGTTGGCAGGGTCTGTTTTGGGTTTGTCCGGGATTGCATTTTTTGGTGCTGCTGTTTTTTCATCTGCTTTGGGCAGCAGATCTTCCCAGTTGCCGAGGCCTTTTTTATCACGTTGCAGATTTACTTGCAGACCGCGCAGGGTTAGATGGCCAATTTTAATATCGCCGTGTAAGAGTGGTAGGAACCGGATGCGCACATCAATTTCATCCATGCGCGCAAAGGCCTGCTTGCCAAAGCCATGAGCATTTTCTAACTCAACTTCGCCCAGTTTAGCGCCCAGCCAGGGAAACACGGAGAGTGTGATCTCGCCGGGAATATGCAGGCTGCGACCGGTCTGCGCTTTGACCTGTTCGCTAATGCTGTCTTTGTAGTCGTTGATATCAACCAGAAACGGCAGGCTGATCAGGATAACGGCAAGCAGAAGTGTGAGTGTCAGTACTATTTTTAGACTAAGGGAGAAAAATCGTTTCATGTGTGTTCTTTTAATCTCGTTGGGTTTAATTTCCCATTGCTTGTTGCGAGCACCTGTAGGTTCGACTTCAGTCGTACCAGTAGCAGTACGACTGAAGTCGAACCTACAACGACCCCGTCCGCTTGCGGCGGGGTTGATTCAAGAAGGCCTCAAGCATAGAGGGTTTCAATTTCCTTTTCATATTTTGCTAGCACCCGGGCGCGTTTAATTTTTAGCGTGGGGGTCATCAGATCGTTTTCAATAGTCCATTCTTCCAGCAGGGGGCACACCCGGCGGATTTTGGCATAGCCGGGGAAGTCATGCAGGGCGGTACTGGTGCGGTGTTGCAGAACAGTCAGAATCTTTTTGTTGTGAAGGCTGTTGGCGGCAAACGGATCCAGCTGATGTGCTTTGGCGAGAGCCACCCAGTGTTCACCATTGAGCACCACCAGCGCGCTGAGATAGGGGCGGCCTTCGCCGAGCACCAGCGCCTGTTCGAACAGGGGATCGATGCTAATGGCGCACTCCATATCCATGGGCGGAATTTTTTCGCCGTTGGAGAGGATCAGAATATCTTTGATGCGCCCGGTAATATAGATAAAGCCGTCACGGATGCTGGCCTTGTCACCGGTGTGCAGCCAGCCGTCGGGATCAATCATTTCGCTACTGGCCTGATGGTTGTTCCAGTAGCCAAGCATAGTGCCCGCGCCTTTAATCAGCAGCTCATCATTGTCACCGATGGTCAGTTGCAGGCCGGGAATCGCTTTGCCGACACTGGCAGGATCGTTTTCGGCCAGGGTATTGGCGCTAATGATGGGGCTGGTTTCTGTCAGCCCATAACCCTGTAGAATATTGACGCCCAGCCCATTAAACACCCGGGCAACGGTGGCTGGCAGGGCGGCACCGCCACTGGCGGCCATCTGCAGGCGACCGCCAAAACGTTCGCGGACTTTTTGCGCAACCAGCCTGTCTAGCAGTGGCCAAAGTAGCTGGCTGGGACGCCAGCCTGCGCGTCCCTGCTGGTGCTGGAAACGTTGCCAGCCGATAGCAACCGTGAGTTGGAACAGACGGCGGCTGAGGGCAGATTTCTTTTCAAGTTGATTGTTGATGCGCTCATAGATGCGTTCAAAAATACGCGGCACGGCAACCAGAATGGTGGGGCGGATGCTGAGTAGATCATCGGCCAGTTGCTGAATCGAACGGTTGAAGGCAATCTTAATCCCGTACATCATCCCCGCGTAATAGCCAGTGGTGCGCTCGAACATATGTGACAGCGGCAAAAAGGAGAGCATGCAATGCTCGCCTTCAAGCTGTAAATGGGTGATCGCATTTTCGGTGGTGGCAAGAATATTACGGTGACTGAGCATCACGCCTTTTGGGCGGCCAGTGGTCCCCGAGGTGTAGACGATGGTGGCTAGCTCGTCGCTGCTGCCACCGCGCTCAGGCAGGTGGCCGCCGGGTGCAGGTTCCGCCAGCCAGTCTTTTGCCAGACAGCTGCGCCTGTCTTTTGGATCGGCCAGTTGTTGTAGTTCGGCGTTGAGGACAATAATGCGTTGCAGACTTGTGTTGTTAGACAGATGAGGTAACAGCCGTTGCCACTGTCGCTGATCGTTGAGCAGTAACAGTTTGACCCCGGCATCGTCGAGTATATAGGCAACATTATCGGGTCGGTCATCGGGATATAGTGGCACCACTACCAGCCCCAGCCCCAGTGCCGCCTGCTCAATGGCAATCCAGTTCACACCGTTGGGCAACAGTAGCGCTACTCGATCAGTCGGCTGGATATTTTCCTGCTGCATCGCAGCCTGCCAACGGCGAACCTGGGTGGCGATGTCGCCCCAGCTTAAGTCACACCAGATTTTTTGACTACGATCATATTGCTGATAGGCGGTCTGCCTGGCAGAAAGTCGAACTCGCTCGCGGAATAGGCCGTCGAGAGTGCCGACCAGTTGAGCTGAAATAGGCGCTGAATCCTGCAAAGAGTTTTGTCCTTCCTGAACGGTGCCGTTTATCGAATACGAATGCAAAGCAACAAAGTCTTAAAAAAGAAAAGCATAGCGACCATAACGTGTAACTTGCAGCAAGTAAACTATGGCAAAGTTTAGGTGGAGCGGGTGAAGGGAATCGAACCCTCGTAGTCAGCTTGGGAAGCTGAAGTTCTACCATTAAACTACACCCGCAAAGTGATGACCGGGGACGTGCATGACTGGCAACGGCGGTACATATGGGATTAAAATAGCATTTTACAAGCCACCTAAAACACAGAAGCAACAGTATGAAAATCTTAGTGAATGGTCAAGGACAAGATTTGCCCGAGGGCTTTAATGCCGCTGGGCTGGTTGAGAAAATGGGGCTGGTTGGACAGCGACTGGCGATGGAAGTCAATGAAGAAATTGTTCCGCGCAGTACCTTCGATGATCATGTCTTTCAGGAAGGTGATCGGGTGGAAATTGTCCATGCGGTTGGTGGTGGCTAATGGCCTTTCTGTAAAAGCGCGGTTTCGCGTTATACTCACTCCCTTCTTTTCTCGCGGATGTTAGCGGTATAAATGGTGCCGCCGCATTGGTGTTAACTTTCAGGTAAGTCGATGACAGTTTTGAATGCAAACGATACTCCGCTGGTGATTGCCGGTGATGAATACAGCTCACGCCTGCTGGTAGGAACCGGCAAGTATAAGGATATGGAAGAAACGCGGTTGGCGATTGAAGCCAGTGGTGCAGAGATTGTGACGGTGGCCGTGCGGCGCAGTAACATCGGTCAGAACCCCAACGAGCCGAACTTGCTGGACGTGATTCCGCCGGAAAAATATACCATCCTGCCGAATACGGCGGGTTGTTTTACCGCTGAGGATGCGGTGCGCACCTGTCGTCTGGCGCGTGAGCTGCTGGACGGCCACGAGCTGGTTAAACTCGAAGTTCTGGCTGATGAGAAAACCCTGTTCCCGGATGTGATACAAACGCTGAAGGCCGCAGAAACCCTGATCAAGGATGGTTTCAAAGTGATGGTCTATACCAGTGATGATCTGTTGGTTGCCAAAGAACTGGAAGCCATGGGCTGTGTTGCGGTGATGCCACTGGCCGCGCCGATTGGCTCTGGGCTGGGTATTCGTAATCCCTACAATATTCGTTTTATCATTGAAGAACTGACGGTGCCAGTGCTGGTGGATGCTGGGGTGGGTTGTGCCTCGGACGCGGCGGTGGCGATGGAGCTGGGCTGTGATGGGGTGTTGATGAATACCGCAATTGCCGCCGCACAGAATCCGATACTGATGGCCTCGGCGATGAAAAAAGCCATCGAAGGCGGACGTGAATCCTTCCTGGCCGGGCGCATGCCGCGCAGGCAGTATGCCAGCGCCTCTTCACCGATAGATGGAACCTTCTTTTAGTAACGCGAACGCTGGTTTTTTCCGAGCAATAAAAACGTGAGATCGAACATCGAACGCATCCGTCGTATTCGCAGTTTTGTGTTGCGCGAAGGCCGCATGACAAAGGGGCAGCAACAGGCGTTAGATGAATATTTTCCACGTTTTGGCATAAGGCTTTCGCAAGGCATGCAGGATCTTGATCGGCTGTATGCTCGCAGCGCGCCGAGAATACTCGAAGTTGGTTTTGGCAATGGCGCATCGCTGGCGAAAATGGCCGTGCGCCATCCGGAAAATGATTATCTGGGGATTGAGGTTCATCGCCCCGGCGTGGGCAATCTGCTATTACAAATTGAGAATCAGGCGCTGAGCAATATTCGTGTCAGTCATGATGATGCGCTTGAAGTTTTACAGCAACAAATTCCAGAACAGGCGCTGGATGCCGTCTATCTTTTTTTCCCCGATCCCTGGCACAAACGTAAGCACCACAAGCGACGCATTGTGCAGCCAGAGTTTGCGCGTCTGATCCATAGTCGATTGAAAGTGGGAGGCCTGTTTCATCTCGCCACTGACTGGCAGCATTATGCGCAACAGATGATGCGGGTGATGAGTGAAGCGGACGGATTTGAAAACTGCGCGGGCAGAAGCCAGTATACGCCGCGTCCCGACTATCGTCCCCTGACCAAGTTTGAGCAACGAGGGCAGCGGTTGGGGCATGAGGTGTGGGATTTAATATTTACGCGGGTCGAATAACAAACGGAATGTGTTACCACGGCGTTGTCGTAGTTGATGCTTATCGTGCGCCTCGGCCAAAGAGGATGACTTCAGCGGTTTGCAGCAAAATAAGAAAATCAAGAAACAGGCTTTGATTTTTTACATAGTAAAGATCGTATTGTAATTTTTCATGCGAGTCTTTTTCTGATGCTCCATAGGGATAGCAGATTTGTGCCCAGCCCGTTATGCCCGGTTTGACGCGGTGACGCTCGCTGTAATAGGGGATCTTTTCGCTAAGTGCGACTACAAATTCAGGTCGTTCAGGCCGAGGACCAACAAAGCTCATATCGCCATTGAGAACATTAAATATTTGCGGTAGTTCATCGAAGCGAACTTTGCGTATAAAGTTTCCGGTGCGAGTTATTCTACTATCATGCTTTTGTGCCCATTTTGCCTTACCATCATTTTCGGCATCCACACTCATGCTGCGAAATTTAAGAACGGGGAAGGGGCGATCATTCACGCCAATACGTATTTGTCTATATATTACCGGGGCAGACAATCCATCTTCAATTTTTATGGCGATGATTGTAAAAATCATAAAAGGCCAGGTTAGTATTAGTAATAGAATACTTGAGATGACGTCAAACAAACGCTTGCTGATATCTTGAAATGCGCTCTTGTTAAATCCGTCTGATAGCATTAGCCAGCTTGGATGAATTTGATCCAGGCGGATTTTTCTGGCCTCGCGTTCAAAAAAACTAGCCAGATCAATAATTTTGACGCCACTCATTTTGCAGTCGAGCAGGTCGTGAACAGGCAGCCCTTTTCTGCGATCATCCATAGCGAGTACAATTTCATCAACTTCATTCTTGAGGGCAAAATCTTTCAAGGGCATTTTTAGTTTGATTATTTTTTCTGGATCGATGCTGTGCGAGGTTCCTCGCACATGTACGTAGCCTAATATAATAAATCCAAGTTGATCTGTTTTGCGTCGCAGCGTAGTTAGTGCAGAGGCTCGGTCTCCTGCGCCAAGAACAAGAACGCGCTGCTTAAACATATCAGAGCTAAATTTATATATGGTATAGCGGATAATTAGTACGGCAGTTACAGATATGATCGTAGAAATTATTAGTATCCCGCGACCGAGAAATGCGTCAGGCACAAAATAAAACAAGACGGCCAGACCCACTGTGCCTATTGAATAGGCAATAATTAGTCGCAATAAAATACCAGTCATCCCATCGCGAATTCTGGTTTGATATAAACCAACGGCCATCATTCCGAACATCATGGCGATAGCGTAAATTTGTGCCCTTGAGCTGAAATGCAGTAATTCATCAAGGCCATCATATGGCATGTCCGGCATGCGTATGTCGGCGGCCAGATAGACGGATGCCACAAGAACGCCAAACTCAAGTGCGGCTAAAAAGAGAAGCGGCACTTTAATATAGTGCTTAAAAATGCGTATGCTACTCACTTAAGGCAACCTGAAAATTTGATCATAAATTGATTTTTGCTGGGGATTTCAATGGTATAAGGTGGCATATTGTTTTGATGATTCGCGTGGTAATTTGCTTTTTTCAGTATTGGACAGAATTGGCGAATAGCGCACTTCAGGACGTCTGGCTAACCGTGGGGCAATATACTAAGACCTGGTGGAAATTGCTAATTTTGCAGAGAGGTTTACGCTCATTACGTTTAGCAAATATAGCAAGGGGTTAATTTTAAGTTAAAAGTGCAGGCCTGGGTTGGGCAAATGTCCGTGCCCCGTATCTTAGCACTTTTGAGCTTAAATTTAAGCCCTCTAAATAGGCTGGTAAATACTGCGCTGGAGCTTAACGGCGGGTTAATACTGCAAGCAGATGCATTTAATCTCTAAGGGTTTAATTGCCGCTGCTTGCAGCGAAGCTCCATGGTAGGTTCGGCTTCAGCCGTACCTAACATACGCAGATATCCCATTCGCTTGTGGCGGGTAGTTTATTATATGTCACCTGTTCGTGTGAGGCAGTTTTGATTCATTCCGTGTTCACCCGGAGCAAAGCCGAAGAATTCATCACGAATAGCGGAATTAATCAGGGATCCCTAGGGGCTGTTGATCTTTCATCTATTGTCTGATTTTGGCTAATTTTAGCCCTGCCTGCGTTATTTTTTACTATCAATGGAGTGCATTGATACGTAAAAAATGCCTTGTCATGACTAAAATTTTCTCAAAATCAGCCTAACATCTGAAAGATCAACAGTCCCTAGGTATTTAGCTATATTTGAAAAGGGAGTATTAAACCAGTTTTGTGTATATAAAAGAGTAATTTACCTGCTATGTAGGGCATATATGAAATTAGTCATATGATGTATGTGGCATGGAGTGGTGGTGAGGAATACTATAAAGTTTGAGTCAATTCCATGCTGAGCATCAACCGCAGATGAGCGATAACTTATTGATTATCAGTTAATTTTTCTGTAATTGTTAATGTGTGTAACAGCTTTGGCTTACTTCAGGATATTGGGTTGGCAAAGGATAGTAAGATAAATCTGCGTAACGTATGATTTCACATTGTTTTATTATACTTGCCCTGCTTATCCATGACAGCTTGCCAGTTCTCGATCCCGTTGAATAACCGTTACATATACTATGCTTAAGACTGAGCTGAGGCAGGGGGCTGGCTGGAAAGTAATAAGTTATTAAAAACAACAAGATAAAGGGTTTTATGGTAAGCTCGCAAATGTCAAAAGACAGGTCACTTACCATTAAATATGAGCAGGTGAGGTCGAGATAGCGACCTAAGCAAAAGCCGCATCCAAGCTGGGGTATTGTCAGGATTTCCAGAAAGAAAAAGAATTAAGGCATAAACCGGTACTAAACTTTATACCGATACCCGGTCATAGCCGTCCTGATCAGACGCATGTAGAGGCAGGAAATAAAAGGATATTGCATGCTTTAATCAGTGTGCGTTTTTAATTAATTTAGTTTTAAAGTAATAGTCGTTTTCTAGAAAGGTGGTTATATGAGTGCAAGTAAAAGGTTGTTGGGGTTAGCACTAGGTCTATTGTTGTTAATAGGGTGTAGCAGCCATCCATTGTTGGAGCAGGCAAGTTATAAAAGCAGCACACCCATGTATATCATTGGCCCAGGAGACACGGTTAATATTTTTGTTTGGGGAAATGAAGAGCTGTCTTCATCTGTGCCAGTACGACCTGATGGGAAAATCACAACACCGCTAGTCGAAGACGTACCGGCCAGTGGTAAAACCTCAGCTCAGTTAGCTCGAACAATGGAGAAGCGTCTTAAACGATATATAAAAAATCCGATAGTGACGGTTATCGTTACAGATTTTGTTGGTCGATATGATGAGCAGGTACGAGTTATAGGTGAGGCAGAAACACCGCAGGCGATATCATATAAAGAAAATATGACCTTGCTTGATGTGATGATAGCGGTTGGAGGCTTATCTGAATTTGCTTCTGGTAACAGGGCAATAATTGCACGTAAAGTTGATGGAAAGTTGAATCAATATGGCGTGAGAATTGATGACCTAATTAAAGACGGTGACATATCAGCTAATGTCGATATATATCCAGGGGACATTGTGATAATACCCGAAGCATGGTTCTAAGTCCTGGGGTTACTCAATAAGTTGGCAGATGTTAATTGAATTCATTATTGAATAATCAGTAGCACAAATCGTTATCTAAACAGGATTTATTTTCAGATATGTATGAAGTATTACAACAGGTACTAAGTTATTTGCGCAGTATGTGGCGTTATCGCTGGTATGCGCTTCTGTTGTCGTGGGCTATCGTAATGATTGGTTGGTATAAGGTTTACCAGATGCCTGATTTATATTCGGTAAGTGCCAAAGTGCATATAAATACAGAGTCCATTTTGCGCCCGTTGTTACGGGGATTGGCAATAGAGCCAAATTTACCGCAACGTATGCGGCTAATTACGAGGACTTTATTGAGTCGGCCTAACATGGAAAAACTAGCGAAAATGTCAGCGCTAGATATGAGCACTAATAATCCTGAGCAATTTGAGCGCCTGGTTGGCGCCATACAGAGTGGAATCTCACTAACCAGTTCAAGATCAGCAGAAAATATTTACACCATTTCATATACGGATAAGAATCCAGAATTAGCGCAAAAAATTGTACAAAACTTACTTGATATTTTCATTGAAAGCACCCTGGGGCAATCAAAAGAGAGTTCTGATACCGCGCAGAAATTTCTGCGAGAGCAGCTTAGCGACTATGAAAAACAACTAAAGTTATCAGAGGATGAGTTAAAAGATTTTAAGAGGAAAAAAGCCGCCTATATGCCGACCATTGGTAAAGGTTATTTTGATAGTTTGCAAAACATCAGGAATAAAAAAAGAGAAGCCGAATTGCTGCGTAATGAAGCAAACAATCGACGTGATGAATTAAGAAGGCAAATAGCAGGTGAAGAACCTGTATTTGGTTTTGGCTCGATTACAACTACAGGTGTACGTCATCGTAATGATGCGAAGATACAATCTTTACAGGAAAGCTTGGACTCTCTGTTGTTACAGTTTACAGATTTACATCCAAAAGTGATTACCTTGCAAGCAAGCATAAAAAAACTAAAAAAACAGAAAGAACAAGATTTGGCCGAAAACTCACAAGTGGTAATGCAACAGCCGGGGCTTGAGAAAAATCCGGTTTACCAGCAACTGAAAATATCTTTAGCCGAAGCTGAAGCGCAGGTTGCAGCTTTAAGCGCCAGGGTTAGAGAGTATAGCAAGCGGGAAAAAGAATTAGAGAAAATGGTAGACACTCTGCCTCAGGTCGAAGCTGATTTAAAAAGATTGAATCAAAATTATGAACAAAATTTACGTAAATATAATGAGTTTCATGAAAGAAGTGAAACCGCCAAATTATCCGAAGAAGTAGAACAAGCGGGTGATGGTGTAAAAATAAAAATAATAGAGCCACCACGTATTCCGCGGGAAGCTTCCGGCCCCAACCGAGGTTTATATAATTCACTGGTATTTGTATTTGGATTGGCGGGCGGGCTGGGTATTTCATTTTTGGTCGCACAAATCAGACCCGTTGTTTATGATCAACGTACTTTGCGAAAAATAACCGGGCTTCCAGTTTTTGGTGAAGTCAGCAATGTGATGACAGATGTTTTTATTCACAAAAAGAAAATTGAGTATCTTGGTTTTAGTGTGTCATTGATCGTTTTGTTAGTCGCCTATGGCGGGATTATGTATATAGAGCAATATGGCCTTTAGGTTTAATTGTAAGAGTAAGACATGAATAGTATCGAAAAAATCATTGATAAGCTTAAAAGTCAGGATGCCTCAGCTAAAGTTGTGAGACCCTTAAATAAAACTATTGAAAATAATCAGTATGCCCCGCAGAAACAAAAACATGTTGTACGTAACAAAAATGAAATTATTCAGTTAGATGAAGATTATTTGAAAGAAAATGGATTTCTGACAAAGGATGATTTGAATACAAAAAAAGCGGAAGAGTATAGAGTTATAAAGCGCGCACTCTTAAATAATGCATGGGGAAAGGGCGCGGTTAGTGTGGAAAAGGGCAATATTATTACCGTATTGAGCGCTTTGCCGGGTGAAGGGAAGACGTTCACTGCAATAAATCTTGCGATTAGCCTGGCAATGGAGCGAAACAGCACTGTATTGCTCATTGATTCGGATGTTACAAAACCATCAGTGTCAAAAATATTTAAAGTGCGTAAAAATATAGGGCTCCTGGATATATTGCTGGATGAAACTTTGGATATTGGGGATGCGATATGTAGAACTACTATTCCTAAATTAAATTTTATTCCTGCAGGGACGATGAACGACCATGCGGCAGAGTTGTTAGCTAGTAATAGAATGGGTGAATTTATAGAGGAAATATCTAAAAGGTATCACGATAGAATTATTTTGATTGATGCGCCACCCATACTGGCTACAAGTCATTCTACTATTCTTGCTCAATTAGCGGGACAAATTGTACTTGTAGTTGAGTCGGGTTCAACTTTGCAGGATAAAGTAATTGAAGCCTTAAGCTTTATTGAGAGAGATAAAGTAATAGGTTTGGTTCTTAACAAGAGTCGCAGAATGTTTACTATGGATTATTACGGATCATATGGTGAAGCGACATTGAGTCATGAAGAAAATAACAAATAACAATATTCAGCCAATCAAAATATCCGCTTGCTCTAGTTTTAAACTCATCCTGATAATTGTTTTTCTGGGTGCCACAAATTGGCTATCTGCAGCAGAGTGGGAGCGAGATTATGGTGTTGGCGCGACATTACATTATATAGATAATATAGGTCTTGCTGGGCCTGGACTTGAGCAGGCTGATACGGCTCTGGAAACTACACCCTATATTTCTGCGCAGGCCGTGAGCGGAAGAACAAATTTAGATTTATATTATCAGCTTCAAGCAATAAATTATGCCGAAAATGATGATGCAAATACCGTCTATCATCAACTGTATGCGGATATGAACATGGAATTGTTTAAAGAATTTCTTTTTATGGATGTTCGCGCCACAAATTCACAAAACATTATTTCAACTGCAGGCAAGGTGCCGGTGGATAATGTTTCTATTTCAACAAATAGAACGGACGTTTCAACTTTTTCGGTTAGTCCGTATATATCAAAAAATTATTCTGGGAATATTAAAATGTTACTACGTGTAACATTTAATAAAACAAAATATGATGATGAATTTGTCACTAATATTGGCTCAGATGTTGAAAATAAAATTTATAATTTTGCACTGAGTAATGCGGCAAAATCACATTTTTCATGGCAGCTTGATTTGAACCGGGATGAGTTTAGTACCAATGTTGTCAGTAAAAATTATTATGAGGTTAAATCAATGACCGTGTCATATGGTGAAAGTAGCCAGCTGAGACCCTATGCAGTCGTTGGTGATGAAGATAATAGTATATATCAGTCGACCATGAATTCCGGTGGAGGTTTTTGGAGTGTCGGATTGAAGTGGAACCCCACACCGAGAACCGCCATATCTGCTTCCGGGGGGCAACGCTTTTATGGTGATAGTAAAACATTCGCCTGGGAAACACAGGGACGAAGACTAAAATTAGTGATCGACTACAATGAGGCAGTGACGTCATCATCTACATTATTTAACAGGCAGAGTCTTGGACAGGTTGAAGGCGATGGGAGTTCAAATGACTTTATTGATATTACAGACACAGTATTTGTTAGTAAAAAATATTCGTCTTCAATAAATTACAAAAAATCTAAAACAACAATAAGCTGGCGAGTTTTTAATGAAGAAAGAAGTTTTGTTTCTTCTGGAGAGGTTCAAAAATATCAGGGTTCTAATCTAAGTTTAGCATTGAGAGTGGGTGCAAGGACAACGGTTAAAATGAATGCAAATTGGTTTAGAAATAAGAGTGAAAGTGAATTATCAAATAATATTATAGGCTTCGCGTTGAGTGGGCTGCGCAATATATCAGATAAAATAAGTGGTGAAATAGGTTACAGGTATAGAGACAATGAGGTGGACGGGCCTACTGTTGGCTATGTTCAAAATGTTGTTTTTGCAAATTTAACTGCAAGTTTTAAATAATCGTGGACAATAAAAAAACGCAAGATAATATTGTCAATGCGATGACAGTTGATGTCGAAGACTATTTTCAAGTTTCCGCCTTTGAAAAATATGTGGATAAGTCAAATTGGGACAAATATGAAGTAAGAGTTGAATACAATACAAATAGAATTCTTGATATTTTTGAAGAAGCCGGCATAAAAGCAACGTTCTTTATTTTGGGTTGGGTAGCAGAACGATATCCCTCTCTGGTTAAACGGATTGCAGCGGAAGGCCATGAAGTTGCTAGCCATGGATATGAGCATATTCGTGTGATAAACCAGACGCCTGATGAATTTAGACAAGACGTAATCAAAACGAAGGGAATTCTTGAAGAACTTTCTGGCGTTGAAGTAAAGGGCTATCGAGCAGCAAGTTATTCAATTTGTACGAAAAATCTGTGGGCATTAGAAGTGTTAGCAGAAACAGAACACAAATACAGTTCAAGCATATATCCCATTAAGCACGATTTATATGGAATTCCTGATGCACCCAGGTTTGCCTATCGGCCAAATGGTGACGATGGTATTTTAGAAATACCGATTACGACGTTGGAACTTGGAAAAAAGAGATTTCCATGTGGTGGCGGTGGATTTTTCAGACTATACCCATATATGTTTTCAAAAATGGCTTATCGGCATATAAACTCCAGAAATAAACAAGCGGGAATTTTTTATTTCCATCCGTGGGAAATAGATCCACAGCAACCAAAACCGATTTCTAATTTAGATTTTAAGACAAAGCTACGACACTACTTGAATTTAAATAAAACGGAATCAAGAATTAAAATGTTATTACGCGATTTCTCATGGGGTCGCATGGATGAAATATTTTTAGTAGATGAAAAATAGTTACGTATATTTAAAGTGAGACTTATTTGTTGTGAGTGTAATTAAAAATTTAACAAACGATCTTTTCCCGAAATGGAACCGCTATGTCGAAAATAATCCAAACGGAACATTTTTTCACCTGGCTGGCTGGAAAACCATAATAGAAGAAGGTGCCGGGCACAAAACATATTTTCTATTTGCTGAAGATGAAGGCGAAATTACCGGCGTACTGCCTATGGCGGAGGTCTCAAGTATAATCTTTGGAAAATCATTAGTGTCGACACCATTCTGCGTTTATGGTGGTGCCATTGCGAATGATGATAAAACGATGGATATGCTATATCAAAAAGCAAGTGAGATAGCAAAAGAATTGAAAGTTGATTATTTTGAAACGCGGCATTCAAAAGGTAAGTACAGGGAATGGCCAGAAAAGGATTTGTACGTAACGTTTAGAAAAAAAATGAGTGCTGATCCTGAAGAGAATATGGCTGCTATCCCAAGAAAGCAGCGCGCCATGGTGAGAAAAGGAATAAAGGCAGGTCTTAGAACTGAAATAACAGAAGAGGTGGATGATTTTTATAAAATATATTCACTAAGTGTTCGCAATCATGGAACCCCGGTATTTGCAAAAAAATATTTTAAAGTGTTGAAAAGAATGTTTCCTGAACAATGTGAAATGAGGGTGGTATATAAGGGAAATATTGCGGTAAGCACAGTTATGAGCTTTTACTTTAGAGACGAGGTTTTGCCATATTATGGTGGGGGCACGCTTGAGGCAAGGAACACCAAGGCATTTGATTTTATGTATTGGGAAATAATGAAAGATTCATGCGTAAAAGGTTATCGAATTTTTGATTATGGCCGAAGCAAAAAAGGAACAGGCTCGTATAGTTTCAAGAAAAACTGGGGATTTGTACCAGAGCCGCTTTCATATCAATACGATCTTATTAATACGGACTGCATTCCTGACGTTAATCCATTAAATCCAAAATACCAGATTTTTATTAAAATATGGAAGAAATTACCACTTCCAATTGCCAACACCTTTGGTCCATATTTAGCTAAAAATCTTGGTTAAATAGTGGAGTCATTACTTTATATAGTTCATCGAATTCCTTATCCGCCCAATAAAGGCGATAAGATTCGTTCGTATAATATTTTTAAGCATCTCACGCAAAGATATAATGTATATCTGTGTGCGTTTGTTGACGATGAACATGACTGGCAATATATAGATTATTTTAAAACACGTTGTGCGGACTCATTTTTTATAAAATTGAATCCGAGGCAGGCAAAATTATCGAGTTTAACGGGGCTGCTGTCAGGCCAATCCCTTTCTGTTGTGTATTATAAAAATAGAAAATTTAAAGAGTGGATTGATAACACTATAAAGAAAAATTCAATTGATAAAGTTTTGGCTTTTTCATCACCAATGGCTCAATATATTGATGAAAAAACCATGTGTAAAAAGACGAAAATAATGGATCTTGTTGATATAGATTCAGATAAGTGGCGACAGTATGCATTATCGAAAAAATGGCCGGCGCGCTGGATATATCAACGCGAGGCGAAAAAGCTTTTTAAATATGAGAAGGAAATAATTGCATCTTTTGATAAAACCACGCTGGTTTCAGAAGATGAAGCTAATTTATTAAAAAAATTAGTACCTGAATATAAAGCTAAAATTAGCTATTTTTCGAATGGAGTAGATACGAACTATTTTTCTCCACACGAAAAATACGAATCCCCCTATTTGGGAGAAGAGAAAATTATAGTGTTTACAGGGGCAATGGACTATTGGGCCAACATTGATGCCGTAAAATGGTTTGTGCAACACATCTTCCCTGCTATCAGAGAACAGATCAGGAACGCCGTGTTTTATATTGTTGGAAGTAATCCTGCAACTGAAGTTCAGGCACTGGAAAAGATAGCGGGAGTTACAGTAACCGGCTCAGTGGTAGATATAAGGCCTTATGTATATTATTCGGACTTGGTTGTTGCACCTTTAAGAATCGCCAGAGGGATTCAAAATAAAGTGCTCGAAGCAATGTCGCTGGCAAAGCCTGTGCTGGTAACTTCAGCCGCAGCAGAGGGAATAGAGGCAAGCCCTGACAAACACCTGTTTATTGAAAATGGTGAACGGGAATACCAGCAACGCGCTGTTGAGATACTTGAAAGCAGGGTGGATAAAAAAGTGGCCGAGCAAGCAAGAGCCCTGGTGGTCGAAAATTATTCATGGACAAGTAAATTAGAAATGTTAGATATGTTATTGGAAGAAAAAAATATTGAATAGTTACTTCAGTGCTGTGAGCAAGACAGGTTTCTGCATAAAACGCTTGTATACATTTCCCATAGATGTGCGCCTTGCTAGAGGCGACGGTTACAGCTTAGAAATAACGGGTTAAGAGTGCGTCATTGAAAATGAATACTGCTGCAAAACCACTTATTGCTCACATTATCCATCGCCTGGATGTTGGCGGGCTTGAAAATGGCCTGATTAATTTAATTAACAATATGTCTGAATCTAAATATCGGCACGTAATTATATGTATGACGGAATATACGAATTTTAGATATAGGCTGAATGACAATAACATTGAGATTTTTCAATTATTGAAATGTGACGGAAAAGATTTAGCTGTATTTTACAGGTTATGGAAGTTGCTTAGAAAGCTGCGTCCCGATATTGTGCATACGCGAAATCTTGGAACGCTGGAATGTGTCGTTCCCGCATTACTTGCGGGGGTAAATATACGCATACATGGTGAGCATGGCCGTGACATGCTGGATATAGATGGGACTAATAAAAAATACATAACATTACGGAAAATATTAAAGCCTTTTGTAAGTAGGTATATTGCTTTATCAAAAGATCTTGAATCCTGGTTGCACCATTCTATTGGTGTTAAGCAGGCTAAGATACGACAATTATACAATGGAGTTGATGTTAATAAATTTTCACCTAGAGAAGTAACGAAACATAAAATTCCAGATAAATATTTTGTTGGGCAGGATGTAAAAATTATCGGTACAGTTGGTAGAATAAGCGGGGAAAAAGATCAGTTTAGCCTTGTTCTGGCTATGGCCGAAGTATTTAAAAGGCAACCAGAATTAACAAATGTTCTTCGTCTAATAATTATTGGCGATGGTCCTTTGTTTTCAGAGCTGGAACAACTGGTACGGGAAAAAGGTTTGCAGGATTATATTTGGCTGGCGGGTGCTAGAGATGATATACCTGAATTATTTAACGAGATGAAACTATTTATTTTACCTTCTCTTGGAGAAGGTATATCGAATACTATTCTTGAAGCGATGGCATCTGGCTTGCCCGTTATCGCAACGAATGTGGGTGGTAATCCAGAGCTTGTTATTGAAGGAAAAACTGGAACATTAGTGCAGCCGAAAATGCCAGATGAACTTGCAGATAAAATAATAGAGTTTCATCAGCAACCATATTTATTTAGTGAATATGGTAGGGCGGCGAAAAAACGAATTGAAAAAGAATTTAGTCTGGATGCAATGGTAAGGCGTTATATTTCAGTATATGACGATATGATTAACGTGTGATTGTTTGTTAATAGTCACCTCTAATTTATAAAGAAATAAAAATATGTGCGGTATTGTTGGAATATTTGATTTGTCGGGTTCATCTGAAATTGACCGTGAGCAACTGTCAACGATGAATGAAACGCAATTTCATCGTGGTCCAGATGAGGGGGGCTTGCACACAGAACCGGGCGTGGGTCTTGGCCATCGACGCCTCTCGATAATCGATTTGTCATCTGGGCAACAGCCATTATTTAATGAAGATAACTCGGTGGTAGTTACCTATAACGGTGAAATTTATAATTTTAAGGTGTTAATGGCCGAGCTAAAAAATTATGGTCATATATTTAGAACGCACTGCGACACGGAAGTTATAGTTCATGCATGGGAGGAATGGGGAGAACAGTGCGTAAACCATTTCCGTGGAATGTTTGCTTTTGCGATTTGGGATAGAAATAAACAGACTCTCTTTATAGCGCGTGACAGATTAGGGATTAAACCTCTATATTATGCTGAATTGGACAATGGTCTATTTATTTTTGGCTCTGAACTAAAATCACTATTGGCTCATTCTTTATTGAAAAAAAGAATAGACCCTTGCGCGGTCGAAGACTATTTTGCATTTGGATATATTCCCGAACCACGATCTATATACTGCGGTGTAAAAAAATTACCCCCGGCACATAGTCTGACTCTTCGACGAGGGAAGCCGGTAAAAGATCCCGTAGAATTTTGGGATGTGCCTTACAAGGAAGTGCAAGTTGGTGATGAAAATGACATTGAACACGAACTTATTGAACGCCTGCGTGAAGCAGTTGATGTAAGGTTAGTTTCAGAAGTTCCGCTGGGGGCTTTTTTATCCGGTGGTGTTGACTCCAGTGCTATAGTCGCTTTGATGGCACAACTCAATCCTGATGCGCCCGTAAATACATGTTCGATAGGTTTCGGTGATCCAAAATATAATGAGACTGAATTTGCAAAAATAGTTTCTGACCGTTATAAAACGAACCATTATGAAGAATATGTTAAGTCAGAAGATTTTGATCTTATAGATACTTTGGCTGGCATGTATGACGAACCCTATGCTGATAGCTCAGCTATTCCCACGTATCGGGTTTGTGAATTAGCCAAGAAAAGAGTAACGGTTGTACTTTCGGGTGATGGCGGGGATGAGAACTTTGCAGGCTATCGGCGTCACCGTTGGCATATGAATGAAGAAATGATTCGTGGGCGTTTACCACACTTTGTACGAGGGCCGCTGTTTGGTTTTCTTGGGCGGCATTATCCCAAGCTGGATCGAGCGCCCAAAATATTCCGAGCTAAATCAACGTTCCAGGCACTTGCGCGTGATAGCGTGGCGGCATATATGCACAGTATGTCGATAGTGTACGATGATTTAAGAACGCCACTTTTTTCTGATAGCTTCAAAAAAGATTTGGCTGGCTATCATGCGGAGGAAGTTTTCCGCCACCATCTTAATCGAGCACCAACCGATGACCCCTTATCATTAATACAATACCTTGATACGAAAACATATTTGCCGGGTGATATTCTTACAAAAGTAGATCGAGCCAGTATGGCGCATGCACTCGAAGTGAGAGTGCCTATACTCGATCATAAGTTTGTGGAATGGGTATCGGGTCTATCTCCAGATCTTAAGCTTAAGGGACGTGAAGGAAAATATATTTTCAAAAAAGCGTTAAAGCCACATGTGTCTGATGACATATTGTATCGGCCAAAAATGGGTTTTGCCGTGCCTCTGGCAAGCTGGTTTCGTGGCCCATTGCGTGAAAGGTTGCGCCAGTCTTTAACGAGTAAAAGACTGGCGGAAACAGGTATTTTTGATATGACATTTATTAAAAAAATGCTAGACGATCACCTCGATGGAAAAAGAGAACATAGTGCAGCACTATGGTCGTTGCTTATGTTTGAAGCCTTTCTTCGCAAAGAAGCCTGAATGTTCAGATGTTAAAAGCACTAACATATACTAGTTTGTATCCGAATACTGAAATGCCTCAATTAGGTGTGTTTGTTGAAAACCGCTTACGCAATTTACTCCATGACACTGATATTCAAAGTCGTGTATTTGTCCCTGTGCCCTGGTTTCCATTTAGCCAGTATTTTGGAGAAAAATATGCAAAGTACGCGCGCATTTCAAAAACAGAAAAACGGCATGGAATAAATATTACATATTGGAGATATTTTCATTTGCCAAAAATAGGCATGAGCATTCAGGCCTTTAGCATGGCGATTTCATCTTATTTCCAGCTAAAAAAAATTATTCGCGAAGGCTACGACTTTGATCTGATTGACGCGCATTATGTTTACCCGGACGGGATTGCGGCGGTATTGTTAGCCAAACTGCTTGATAAACCAGTTGTCATCACTGCGAGAGGCAGTGATCTAAATGTTTATCGTGAATACTTTATACCGCGGGTTTTAATTAAGTGGGCAACTAAAAAAGCAAACGCTTTAATCACAGTATGCCAGGCATTAAAAGATGTTCTGGGGGATTTGTCAGTTGCAAAAGAAAAAGTAACTGTACTTCGAAACGGAGTAGATCTTGAATTGTTTACGCCACTAATGGATCGAGATAGAATTCGAAAAAATTTTGGTATAGACGGTACGACTCTTTTAATGGTTGGTCGGTTGGTAAGTTTAAAAGGGCATAAATTAGCGATTCAGGCATTAGTCTCACTTGAGAATATAAACCTTCTTATTATAGGGGAAGGCGAAGAGGAAAATGCTCTGAAAGTGTTAGTTGAAAAACTCGCCATTGGTCAGCGGGTAAAATTTTTAGGCACTGTTGCGCACAGCGATCTTCCTGCTTATTATTCAGCGGCAGACGCATTATTGTTAGCATCAAGTAGTGAAGGTTGGGCTAATGTGATACTGGAGTCCATGGCGTGCGGAACGCCAACAATTGCTACAAATGTTGGCGGCACTTCTGAAATTATTTGCGCGCCAGAGGCTGGAGTTTTAGTAAAAGAACGTACTGCAGAAGGTATAGCGAATGCGATAATAGAACTCATGGATTGCTATCCAGATCGACAGGCAACAAGAAAATATGCCGAAAAATTTAGCTGGCTAGAAACATCGCTTGGTCAGGAAAAATTATTTCAGAACATCATCTAGAAACAAATATATGAAAATACTTTATCATCATCGAATTGCATCTAAGGATGGGCAATATGTCCATATCGAAGAGATCATTAATGCATTTACAGAGCTTGGGCATGAGGTTGTAGTCGTCAGTCCCAAAATTGCAAGTGTGGGTTCCTTTGGCGGAGAATCAGCCTTTGTTCGACGCTTAAAGCAATTAATGCCGGGTGCCGTGTATGAGTACCTGGAGTTTCTTTATAATATCGTTGACTATATCAACCTGGTTAAAACTATAAAAAAGGTTAAGCCTGATTTTATTTATGAAAGATATAATTTGTTTTTTGTCTCGGGCATCTGGGCAAGAAAAAAGTTTGGCATACCTTTGTTATTAGAAATAAATGCGCCATTATTTGAAGAGCGAAACAAATTTTCAGGGCTGTCGAATAAGAAGCTGGCACGTTGGGTTCAAGGCTATACCTGGAATAATTCAGATTATGTCTTTTGTGTTACCCAGGTTTTAGCGAACATGGTGAAAGAGTATGGAGTGGAAGAAAAGAAAATATTAATAACACCAAATGGCGTAAATATAGAAAACTTTACACTCCAACATGACATTCCTCACTATAAGGCCAAATTGGGATTAAAAGATAAAAAAGTACTTGGCTTTGTAGGGTTTGTTCGTGAATGGCATGGCCTTGAAAGAGTGGTGGAGTTATTAACAAAATTTGACGCTGATGATTTGCATTTTTTGATCGTGGGTGATGGCCCTGCGTGCAACTTTATTATGGATAAAGCAAAACAGAATAACGTTGAGAAAAAATTAACAATAACGGGCATCGTAGATAGAGAGAATATTAAAGATTATATCGCTGCTTTTGATATCGCACTTCAGCCTAGCGTCGTGGATTATGCCTCACCATTAAAATTGTTTGAATATATGATTTTAGGTAAGGCGATTGTTGCGCCTAAACAGGATAACATTACCGAAGTTGTTACTGACGAATATAATGCCCTGTTATTTGAAGCAACCGATAGCAACGCATTTAATGCATCAATTGAGAAATTATTGAATGACTCTGTATTAGCAGAGCGGATTGGAGAAAATGCGAAAAAATCAATAATTGATCAGGATCTTGAATGGCTCAAAAATGCAGAAAAAATTATCAAGGTCGCTAACAATTTAGTAGATAAGTCCAGTCTGTGACTCTCTTTATCCCCCTTCATCACAGCGCAAAAAATTAAATCAATAAAGTGAAAATATCGTGAGTCTTAGCCAAAAAGTTATTACTGCAATTAAGTGGGCAACAGGACTTAAGTTTATTGGCCAGATCTTCACCTGGGCGATGACGATTATCGTTATACGATTACTTAGCCCGGAAGATTATGGTCTGATGGCTATTTCAGTTCTTTTTGTTAGTTTTCTCATGATGATTAACGAGATGGGGCTAGGTTCTGTTCTGGTTCAGGCTAATGATCTTGATCAGAAAAAAATACAACGCATATTCGGTCTTATTTTTACTATAAATAGCGTCTTCTTTATTGGAATGTATCTGTCGGCTCCACTCATAGCGGTGTTTTTTGATGATCCACGCTTAACAGATATTGTAAGAATTTTGTCGTTACAATTTTTAATTTCAATTTTTGAAGTTGTTCCAGAATCACAATTAGATCGGGAACTTAATTTTAAGGCAAAGTCGATTGCTCAGCTCGTAGCAAATATTTCTGGAGGGGTTGTTACCCTGAGTCTTGCCTATCAGGACTATGGAATCTGGTCGTTGGTTTGGGGAAATATCACCGTCTTTTTTACCAGAATGTTAGGCTACAATATAGCATCACCGTATTTAAGATTACCGAGATTTGATTTTTTGGGGCTGCGTCAGGCGATTTCTTTTGGCGGTCTGATTGCCAGCGAACGGGTCATGTGGTTTTTTTACACACAAGCAGATATTTTTATTATCGGCAAGTTACTGGGTAAAGAATTACTCGGCGTTTATACGGTGGCCATGCATATTTCCTCGCTGATATATCAGAAAACTGCGGGAACATTATATGAAGTAGCGTTCCCTGCTTTTTCAAAATTACAGGACGAACCCGAAAAAGTATCATTTTATTTTATTAAGGCCACGAGGATTACAAGTTACATAAGTTTCCCGATGTTTATTGGCATTTCGTCTCTTTCTCCTGAGATCGTAGCAGTGCTGCTTGGCGAGAAATGGAGTATGGCGACTGAGGTGCTCATGATACTTTGTTTGATTATGCCATTGAGGATGATCAGCAATATCTTCCCGCCGATTTTGCAGGGGATTGGCAAGCCAAAAGTAAGCGTTACCAATCTGTTGTTCGCAACAATTGTTATGCCGGTAGCGTTTTTAATCGGGACTCAATGGGGAATCATTGGCGTTAGTATTTCCTGGCTGGTAGCATTTCCATCGGTACTTATAGTGATGTTTATCAAGACAAGAAAGGCCGTGAAACTTGATGCTAGAGAATTTGTTTTAGCCATCATTATTCCGGCAGGATTAAGTGGGCTTATGTTTTTAAGTGTTTATTATTTTAAAACCCTTTTAGGGTTTGAGCTAAATTCTATAATCAATTTATTACTGTCTAGTATTGTCGGAGCATTCAGTTATACCGTGCTCTCATATCTGTTGTACAAAGAAGGCTTAAAGGATGTGCTTGCTCTGGTTAAGCGCTAGCGAATAGTGTTGGGGAGGGGCTGACAAAGTCTGTTTGCTCAGAGCCCTCTGGCTTCGTTCAGGGGAAGCCAGAGGGCTTGAATACACTATATAACCTAAGCAAACTGGTTTCCGTTCATGGTTCGACTGGCTCACCATGAACGCCGGGATTAACCGGTTTTCTTCTCTAGTTCACCATTTTTTCAATGGTATATTCTTTTATTTCCTTGGCATGGGTGAATATGATGATTTCCCCAACCAGGCCAATCGCCAGCATTTGAAATCCGAGCACAAGCAGTAGGGACGCAAGTAGAAGAATGGGTCGGTCAGCGAGAGGCGTTCCAAGAAATAATCTTTCGATGCCCAGATATAATAATATGATAGAGCCAAGACCAAAATTAACTGAACCTAACATACCAAAAAAGCGCAGTGGTTTTTTGGTGAATTTCAACAGGAAGAATATGGTGATGATGTCGAGCAGTCGGCGAACATAAACGCCAAAGCCATATAGGCGCTGCTGCTTATCAGACGTTGCCTGCCGAGCATCGATTTCAATTACCTTGAAACCCTGACGGTGAGCTAACAAGGGAAGAAATCGATGTTGATCACCATAGATGCTAATTTCATCAACTATCTTGCGGCGGATAACTCTTGCTGCGCAACCAAGATCGTGAAAATCCAGTTCGGTCAATAATTTTAGCGGTAGGTGAAATGCGCGGGACTGCATGCGGCTGAGAAACGAGTCGTTTCTTGGCCAGCGTCGGGCAACAACCATGTCATTGTCGCCCAGGCTATTAGTGAGCATTTCAATTTCGGTCGCATCAATTTGCAAATAAGCAGGTAAGGTAATAATTAACTCACCGCAGCTGTGCTCAAAGCCAACACTTAGAGCCGTGGCTTCGCCAAACCATTTGGCCAGTTTAATTATTTTAATGGGTTCGCCTTCGGCAAAAATTTCTTCCAGCTCTTTCTGAGCATCAGGAAAATCACCATCAACGACATAAACTATTTCATAGGTCTTGCCGGTCTTTTCAATGTTTTCTTTGTAGCTATTATATACTTCTCTTATGTCATCATAGCGTTCCGTAATTGGAATTATTGCGGAGAGTTCTACATCAGTTGTCATTTTAATATTCCTTACGAGTTTTTCTCGGATATAATTCGTGTCGTTATATTTGATAGCCGTTCAATTTTTAAGTTGCCTGTCTTATATATCAATTCACATAAGGGACCGCAGGCAATAGAAAAAATACCTGATGCGCCGAATACAAGACTGTTACCCAGAAGAACAACAATTGAGCTGCCATCATCCTGACTAAGTTGAAGCACTGCCAGCAGGAAGAAAGCAAAACTGATGGCGATTGAGGTAAGACCAATGAATCCAAACCACAGCATTGGCCGTGCAGAAAATGAGACCAGTGTTTTTATGGTTAGAAGATCAAACAATACTTTGTAGATGCGGGAGAGGCCATATTTTGACTCACCAAATTGCCGGGCATGATGGCGCACTTTTATCTCGGCAATTTTTGCACCTGTTAGTGAAAGCATGGCAGGAATGAATCGATGCATTTCCGAATACAGCGGTACATTTTTGACTATCTCGGCGCGATAGGCTTTGAGTGAGCAACCGTTATCTTTGATGGCTACGCCAGTAACTTTACCGATAAGCCAGTTGGCAATCACGGATGGGATTTTACGGGATACAAGTTTATCCTGACGCTTATGCCGCCAGCCGACCACAACGTCATAACCTTCGTCTATTTTATCCAGGAATAGAGGAATGTCAGCGGGATCATTTTGCAGATCACCATCCATGGTGATGAGTATCTTGCCTTTTGCATGGTCGATGCCGGCGGCCATTGCCGGGGTCTGGCCATAATTCTTGCGAAATTTAATAGCTCGCAGGCAGGCGTCTTTTTCGCCCATAACTTCCGCTTTGGCAAAGGTGTCGTCATGGCTACCGTCATCGACAAAAAGAATTTCATAACTTTTATCGAGTGGATCAAGAGCCTGTTTCAGAGCATCATAAAGTGGCTGAATTGATTCAGCTTCGTTATAAAGAGGTACAATAACGGAGAGTTCTGTCATAGCGTTTAGTGGCCTGTTATCTGCCGGGAAAGCCCCCCGACTTTAATCAGTAATTATACAAATCCTGAACGAATCATGGTAGAAGAATGTTAAATAAAATCAATATATTTAGCCTTTAGTGCTGCCTGATGGCCGCAAAAAACCCGAACTTATCAGATATCCATGAACAGGCTAATTTTAGGGGTATTCTTCAGGAAAAGACGATATTGCTATGTTGCGGCTGAAAACTGTTAAGTTGAGCATTCACTTTGCCTTGATTTGTGAACTGAGCCGCAAACTTTATCTATAATTTTATACACGTATTTCCGATAATTGAAACCAGTTCATGAAAATGTCTGAGCGAATTTTGTACACTTACATATACTAAATATCCACTGTTGTCGTATCCCATTCACATCAGTGGCTCACAGGAGTAGCAAGAATGTATTCTAGCTGGATTAGATTTGAAGACCGAGCCAAGCCTGTTTCTATGGGCTTGCTAAGCATCTTTTTGCTCATACTAGCGCTGGACGTGGGCGCGGCACCTAATGTGGCAACCAACCAGTGGACGGAAGTGACCCAACTGCCAGATTCAAATGCAGTGGATGATTTTGGCAGCTGCAATGGTATGCCGTGCAGACGCGCCTGGTTTCCGATGGTTTATCACAAGGGTGTGAAACGTAGCATTATTATGGGTGGCTCGGCAGCTGGTGGTTGTGGCTCGGGTTATATCAATGATGTTTGGGAAGTTTGGTATGACGCGGCCAAAGATGGCTGGCAGTGGAATCAGCGCAAAGCGGTAAATCGAGCCGGTGATGTCTGGCCGCAGGGCATGGATAATCACGTGATGACCTATGATGCCATCAACCAGTACATGTGGATCCTGGGGGGAACCTGTGGCGGAGGCTTTGGTTATTACGATTACACAACTAATAAGTTTGTGGAAGTGGGTGATTACAGAGAATCTGATACCAACGAACCGTTGGATGGTGTCTATGATCCAGGTTTCGCCTGGGGTCAGGGTGAGATCGTTGTCTTTAGTGGCGAGCCTGCCTGGTTTGGCAATCCTGGCGGTATGACCTCAGTCTTTGATACGACACAGAAAACGCCGTCAGGTTGGTCGCTGGTAGTAGATTGTAAAAGTGATCCGCTCAATTGCAGTCTCGCGCCCAAAGCTCGTGCGCAAATGGAAGAAGTGATGGTTTATATTCCAACCACTGATCGATTCCTGATTTTTGGTGGTGAGTTGCCGATCACGCAGTCCGGTCAAAATGTGAATGATACCTGGGAATTTGATCGCAAGAATCGCACCTGGATCGAGATTGATACCAGCGGTGGATTAACACCTCCGGTGCGAGATGAACATGTGATGGTTTATGACTCCAAAAATGATGTGGTGATCATGCATGGTGGCAGTGGTAGCCGCAAGGATACCTGGATGTATCATCCAACCAATAAAACTTGGACATTACTAAATTCAAATGGCCCTCAACTACGTTTGCATGGTGCGGTATATGATGTAGAAAATGACGTAGTTATGCTTTGGTCTGGTGTTGATGCCGTTGATGCACAAAGTAAAATGTATGTACTTCGGGTAGATCCAGCTACAGCCGCTTCTAACCCATCGCCTGAACTCTTAAATGTTCCAAAGGCACCAACAGAAATTATCGTGCAATAAGATTGCCGGAGTATAAATCTATGATGCTGAAAAAAGACAACATACTATTTCTAACTATCTGTAGTTTACTGCTGTTTGTTACAACAGGAACCGTTAGCGCAGCGTTGAGAGGTAATGAAATTACCTCACTAACTATCGATGAACCGGGTGTTGCTAACCGGACTTCTGCACCGGTGACTAGTGGCGTGCCGGTGCCAGCAGGTACGGACATCAATAGTCTTTCCCTGTTTGATGGTGATCAGGAAATCCCTGTTCAAATCAGTAAACTCAAAGGCAGTAGTGCAACCTGGGTATTGCTCGACTTTCAGGTAAGTATGCCCCAAAGCACACGCCGGACACTGAGCTTGCGTGATGCCGCACCGCTAGCCAATCCTGCTAGCCCCCTTAGCATTGTTGATAACGGCTCTGAATATATCGTTGATACCGGCCCGTTAAAGCTGGTTATACCTTACAGCAGCTTCAACCTCTTTAAGGAAGTATGGAACGATAGTGATGGCAATGGTGCGTGGGATACTAAAGTAATTAGCAGTAGTGGTAGCAACCTGAATCTAAGTGGCCGTGATAGCGGCACTAGCAATGCGAGCCTGACGGGCAATGGCGCACCGAGCAATATGACATGGGAGTATGGTGGTCCCGGCAGTAGCCAGACTATGCGCGCTACATTACGCATCGATGGTCAGTATGGGAGTTTATTAAACCATACAACGCGGATTACATTTTATGCTGGCCTCGGAGCGGTGCGTGTTGAACATCTACTTCGTAACAGCAAGGCTGATAATGAAACCACGGTTAAGGTGCGCTCGGCCAGTTTGAAAATTGGCGATGGCAATGGAGTGACGGTTACGGCGGTTCGTCCGGGTAGCATGTCATGGGCTAAAGTAACGGCGCAAAGTGGTGCGACCTTTGAACTTGTGCCCAGCTCTTTCTACTATGCCAGCAGTAGCAGCAATGGGGGCATGGTGGTTGCCGATCAAAGTTATCATGGTGCCAGCATTATGCTGGATTTCGCGCCTTCATCGACGACCAGCGCGGTAGAACAAAAAAGCCCGTTATTTGCACTTGCTGATGGTAGTTGGTATTCAAAATATGGTTCGGTAAGTGTACAAAAATTTGGTGATCTGGCAGATGAAGTTGCCACATACGCGGCCTGGGGTTGGAGCGGTGGACCAGCGAAACCTTCCGAGCCACATAATCCAGATTATTTTATTAGCTGGAAGAATATCGATGTGCATGGCGATTTGGAAGCCGATGATCTTTGGCAGAATATGATTATGTATATGCGTACAGGTCAACGCGGTTACTGGGATAGGGCGCGTGGTTGGGCGCGATATTATAAATGGGAATACCCACATCGTACTGACAATTTTGAATATGCATGGAGTGGTAATTTTGAAACCGGAACATCAAAGTCACGGCCAACAGTGCAACCCTCAAATCTGAGCGGTGATGATTCAAATTATGTTAATAATTCAGTTGGTCCAGGCAAGATAGATATCTTCTATTCGGACTATGGTGGCGACCATATGTATGGCTGGGGTCTACTTGATTATTATCATATGACTGGTGATCTGGCTGCGATTGATGCGGCAGTTGATATCGCTGAGGTTAGTAAGCGAGTGCTTGAGCAGCGTACGCCAGGTAGTTACAGCATGGGTGAGTGGGGTATGCGTCTGGGTGGTCGTCATTTTCTACTGGTTACGCGACTGTTTGAAGTTACCGGCGATAGTAGCTGGCAAACCTATATGAATCACCTCGCCGCGCTGTGGAAACAATCGCCTGACTGGTATGAACAGGATAACGCCGGATTTTATTATTACGGTTCATTTGATACAGATACCATTATTTCCAATGGCTCCTATAATGCAGGCGCAAAGGTGTTTTCAACTTTTCAGCTGAATATCATTAGCCATGCTTTTCAACGTTATTACGATGCTACCGGTCGTAATGACACGACTATAAAAAACAGAATTATTGCTTTAGCTAATTTTGTTTTAAAATATGGTTTGCATAGCACAGCTGATTATAGTGGTAAGGCTATCGCCGTTAACTGGCCGAATTCTGGAGATATTTGGCATAAATACTTTGATGGTGGCGGCGGCTTTGATCCCTTTTATACCATCTCATTGGTGGATGTATTAATGCGCGGCTATCTACTGACTAATAATCAACAGATGCTCAATAATGCCAAGCAACACTGGAATCGTGGCAGCAAGGCGGAATACGGCAGCACTGCTCGGTTAGCAGGGGATAATGAGATAAGGCGTTATGTGAACGGTTCTTTTCTGGATGATCATTTATATGTAAGTAACGGTGATCTATCCTACACGGCCTTGCTCTTTGCTGGTGATGGCCTGCAAACAGACAACGTTGCTCCCAGCGCGCCTTCTAGTGTGAGTGTGGATTAAAGACGGTAAATCTGTCTGGTTTTAATTCCCAGCAGCCTGTTGCTGTGAAGTTTTAGTGTAGGTTCGGCTTCAGCCGTATTGGTACGGCTGAAGCCGAACCTACATGCACAGATACTCCGTCCGCTTGCGGCGGTGAGATTCAAACATAATTATCAAAGATATAATCCAACTTTTCTTCTATACGCATAAAGGCGGTTAGCACCTGTGGATCAAAATCTTCCGGTAAGGTGCGGCCATCACCCTCAGTAATAATACGTATCGCTTTATTGTGAGAAAAAGCAGGTTTGTAAACGCGCTGCTGACGTAGGGCATCATAAACATCGGCCAGTGCAACGATACGTGCTGAGATGGGAATGGCGTCACCTGCAAGACCGTGAGGATAGCCTTTACCATTGTATTTTTCATGATGGTGCAGGGCAATTTCTCTGGCCATAGCCAGACGGGGCGAATCACCGAGAATACGGGCACCGTAAACAGGATGGGCTTTCATCTTGTTAAATTCTTCATCGCTTAGCTTCCCCGGTTTTTTCAGGATTTCAGGAGGGACGTGAACTTTACCGACGTCATGCATTTGCGCAGAAAAATGAATAGTGTTAACAAATCGTTCATCCATGCCCATTTCTTCGGCTAGCACTTTCGCATATTCATTAATGCGAATAATGTGGGAACCCGTATCTTCATCATTGGCTTCTGCCGCACGAGCCAGAGCATCGACGGTATAAAGAAATGCGCGTTCAGTTTCTCGGCCTTCTTCGGCAATGCGGTGCAGAGACTGTGAAAAAGTTGCCAGTGCTTTGAGTATCATTGCATCATACTGATCCAGCTTACGCCCCTGATAAAAGGCAATAATGGCAATGCTACCGCTACGATAGGTGCTATAACGCTCGATTTCACCAAGCTGCTCACGTACCTGTGGATGAAAGCGTGATTGAAAATCCTGTAGATTCTCAGCATCATCTTCCCAGTTAACAAATACCACCTCTTTTTCACCGGACATAATAGCGTAGCGGGTAACTTCATTTTCCAGTTCGATATATTCTCGACGATAGGCTGTTTCATCATCGATAGAATAGAGATAACCACCGGGCTTTGTTTTTTTCCAGTCCAGTAAAAAAACATGTTCAGGGTTGTTATTGTTGGCGATGGTTTTTTTTGAAAACAGCTTTTCGATAATCAGTCGATCATATTCTTCCGCGTCGAACTGCAGAGGATCATAGGTTTCCAGCGTTCTATCCATGTACTCAGTCATATTATGAAATTGTTGTACGACACCCTCAAGCCGGGTGTGCTGATTGTGTGGCTTGCTGATGTCGTGGCCAATGACAAGGGCATGATCGTCATTGCGTGTGAGATAAAAATGAAAAGTATGTTGACCATGTTGAATAGAATTGCTGAGCCGTTGCTGCTGATTGTTCTCGGCATTGAGCTGAGTAGAGAAACACTCGGGTAGCAAATTGCTGGCATCGGTTTTAGCAATGCCGAGTTGGTCGAGAATCTGGGTACAGGATTTATTTATGTATTGAACCGTGCCGTTGTTATCCAGCAACATAACAATATCAGGATTGCTTTCTGGAAACATATCCATGACTTTCTGCTGATGGAAGTGCGCCAGACGGATACCAACGCTGGCAACCATCCAGGGTACGAAAAAGGGAATCAGGATATCAATCAGGGTATAGACAGGCTGTTCAACAATACCCTCTTGCCATTGGCGGAAGTGAATGATGCCGGAACCAAGATATAGATTTAGCTGGTTGAAAAAATGAATGGTGCTACCGACTAGCAGTGCGGTGAGTGGTGGGCGGGAGAAAATATAGCGAATCAGTGAGTCCATTACCTTAGATTTTTTCCTTAAAAACACGGCATTATTATTTAAGTGTAGTAAAAAATATGCCTGGCAGAAACAGGCGAGCATTTTCATGATTTATTATCGTTATTATTTTCGCCAGAAGGTGGGTGATAGCAGCACCAGCAGGGTGAAGATTTCCAGTCGTCCTAATAGCATGGCGAAGCAAAGCACCCACTTGGCAAGACTTTCCAGCGAGGCATAGTTAAGCGCGACTTCACCCAGACCCGGCCCCAGGTTATTCATGGTGGCCGCTACGGCAGAAAAAGCGGTAACCTGATCCAGTCCGGTCATCATCATAATTAGCATGATGACTACGAATGCGGCGACATAGGCGGAGAAAAATCCCCACACTGATTCCACTACGCGTGGGGGCATAGCTTTACCGCCGACCTTGATGGGGATGACCGCATTGGGATGAATGACACGGGTGATCTCGCGCATTCCCTGACGTAGCAGTAGCAGGAAGCGAATAACTTTCATGCCGCCACCGGTGGAGCCTGCACAGGCGCCAATGAAGCTGGTAAAAAGCAGCATAACGGGTAGAAAGCCCGGCCACAGATGGTATTGATGCGTGGTGAAGCCGGTGGTGGTGCCAATCGACACGACCTGAAAAATGCTATGAATTAGAGTTTCCTGATGACTACTGAATTGACCCTGATAATACAGATAGGCCGTGGTGATCACGCCGGCGATGAACATCAGGCTGAAATAGGTTCTGAATTCGGAATCAAATAGATAGTTGCGCAAGTTGCGTGTGCGCCATGCGGTGAAATGCAGGGCGAAGTTAACCCCGGAGATAAACATGAAAATAATGGCCACCGCTTCGACCATGGGCTTGTCAATAAAATAACCCATGCTGGCATCGTGGGTGGAAAAGCCGCCGATAGCGA
The DNA here is from genome assembly GCA_964539595.1 of uncultured Thiohalophilus sp. Classification (GTDB taxonomy): domain Bacteria; phylum Pseudomonadota; class Gammaproteobacteria; order UBA6429; family Thiohalophilaceae; genus JAADGZ01. The sequence goes on from CAZIJT010000004.1 coordinate 33,305, forward strand.
CAGTGGAGAAGCTATGCGCCAGCGCATCGAAGGCATCCATGCCTGCCATCCAGTAGCCGATACCGCAGGCGATAGTCAGGGTCAGGTAAATATACCAGAGTGCCTTGGCGGTTTCGGTAATGCGCGGGGTGAGCTTACTATCTTTGATCGGACCCGGTGTTTCGGCACGATACAATTGCATACCACCGATGCCCAGCATGGGCATAATGGCCACGGCCAATACGATGATACCCATGCCGCCTAGCCACTGTAACTGCTGTCGATAATAGAGAATACTTTTTGGTAACTCGTCAATCCCCTGTAAGACGGTGGCACCGGTAGTGGTCAGCCCCGAGAGCGATTCAAATACAGCGTCGGTAAAGGTCAGGTGGGGATGCGCGGCGAGTGCGAAGGGAATAGCACCGAACAGTCCCAGCACTGTCCAGAACATTACCACTACCAGAAAACCATCACGCAGGCGCAGTTCTTTGCGCTGATTTTTTACCGGAAGCCAAAGTATGATGCCGGTGATCAAAGTAACGGCAAAACCGTAGAAGAAGGGCGCGAAGCTGCCATCCATATAAATGAAAGATACCAGCATCGGTGGCAGCATGGTGGAACTGAAAATCACCAACAGGAGACCGACGATGCGCTGGATGACGAGGAATTGCATTAGTTATAAGTAGCGGGTAGCTAGTGGCTGGTGGCGAGTAAGCAGGAACAGTGAACAATGGGAAAAGTCACCAAAAGAATCAATTGTTGTCATATGCATTTTTTTACTTCTGTCCTGTTTGCTGTTCGCCACATGCTACTAGCCACTTAAATAAAAGTAATTCCAACCTGGAATAATTTTTCTACTTCCGAGATGCGATGTTTGTCGATAAGGAACAGGATCACATGATCTTCTGGTTCGATGACGATGTCATGGTGGGCGATAATAACCTGGCTGCCGCGGACGATGGCCGCGACGGTAGTGCCTTGTGGAAGTTTGAGTTCGCCGATGGTGTGGCCAACTACGCGTGAGGATTCCTTGCTGCCGTGAGCAATGGCTTCGATAGCTTCGGCTGCACCACGGCGCAGGGAATGAACCTTGACCACGTCGCCACGCCGGACATGGGTGAGCAGACTACCGATAGTGGATTGCTGCGGTGAGATGGCAATATCGATATCACCACTTTGCACCAGATCCACATAGGCGGCACGATTGATCAAGGTCATAACTTTGCGTGCGCCGAGTCGCTTGGCAAGCATTGATGAAAGGATGTTGGCTTCATCATCGTTGGTCAGGGCGCAGAACACGTCGATGCTTTCGATGTTTTCTTCGAGTAGCAATTCTTCATCGGCAGCATCGCCCAAGAGCACCATTGTCTTGTTCAGTTCGTTTGAAATTTCATTGGCGCGGGTAATATTGTGATCGATGAGTTTAACCTGATAGTCATTCTCTAACGCCCCGGCGACGCGCTTGCCAATATTACCGCCGCCCACGATCATAATGCGCCGGTAAGGTGTATCCACTCGTCGTAGCTCACTCATCACGGTGCTGATATGTTCGGTTGCGGCAATAAAGAAGACTTCATCATCGGCTTCAATCACCGTATGACCTTCGGGAATGATGGCGCGATCCTGACGATAAATTGCCGCAACGCGGGTATCCACACCTTTGGGCATATGTGCGCCGATTTCACGTAGCTCGTGGCCGACCATCGGCCCACCATAATAGGCACGCACGCCGACCAGCTGCACCTGGCCGTTAGCGAAGTCCAGTACCTGTAGCGTGCCCGGATGCTGGATCAGTCGTTGAATATAATCAGTGATGATTTGTTCTGGGCTGATTAGCACATCAATCGGTAAAGCTTCCTGACTGAACAGGCGCTTGTGCTTCAGGTATTCAATAGAACGTACGCGAGCGATCTTGGTGGGGGTATGGAAAATCGTGTAGGCAATTTGACAGGCGATCATGTTGGTTTCATCACTGTCGGTGACTGCGATCAACATGTCGGCGTCATCGGCACCGGCGCGGCTGAGGATATCTGGATGCGAGGCATGGCCATAGACCGTGCGTAGATCCAGTCTGTCCTGCAACGCCTGCAGCGCAGCTTCATTTTTATCGACAATGGTTATGTCGTTGGCCTCACTGGCCAGGTTTTCTGACAGTGAACTGCCTACCTGCCCGGCACCAAGAATAATTATTTTCATAGTCTCAGTTTGTTATTTATTATCTTTTGGATCAATCCCCAATGTACGCAGTTTGCGATACAGATGGGTGCGTTCCAGCCCGGCAATTTGTGCGACCTTGCTGACATTACCATGATTCAAACGCAACTGATGACGCAGATAACGGCGTTCGAATTCTTCTCGTGCTTCGCGCAGGGGGCGCTGAAAATTATCCTCGTCCGTTGTTGCCATATTGCTGGTTTGTGCGAGTGGATTTCCCAGTGCTATTTCGACGTCCTGCAAACTAATTTCTTCTGCCTTGCTGATAATCAACAGACGTTGCACCAGATTCATGAGTTCACGAATATTGCCGGGCCAGGGATAGTTGCGCAGGCGGTTCTGTGCCGCGAGGCTAAAACGATGGTAAGGCAGGTTACCCTGATCAATAAAATAATTACTGAAATAAGCGAGCAGTTCGGGGACATCCTCGCAATGTTCGCGCAGGGGGGGAATCTGGATGGGGACGACGTTGAGTTGATAATAGAGATCCGCACGCAGCTGACCATTGGCGACCTGCTGCTGTAAATTATGACTGCTGGCAGCAATGATGCGCGCATGCATTTGTACGGGTTCCTCGCCACCGATGCGCAAAAAGGATCGGGCGGAGAGAGTGGAATGTAGTCTGCGCTGAGTGTCCGCATCCATTTCTGCGATGTCGTATAACAGCAGGCTACCACCATTGGCCTGTTCCAGTAGGCCGTAGTGAACCTTGCCATTTTTTTCATAGCCAAACAGTTCTCGCGCAGAGTGTTTTTCTGAGAGCGTGCCGAGGTTAACCTCAATCAGCCGACGCGCCTGACGCTTGCTCATCACATGTAGATAGCGAGCGGCAACATTCATACCGCAACCGGGTTCGCCATGAAGCAGTACCCAGCTGTCATGTTCGGCTACTCGTTGCAGTTGTTCGCGCAGTTTTTGCATCAACGGACTTTTGCCAATCGGTTCTTTGACCGGCACAGTCATGTTTCGCAGGCCGAGATTTTCCTGTTGCAGCTGCTCGGTTTCCAGCGCGTGTTCAATGGTTAACAGCAGCTTGGCCAGTGACAGTGGTTTTTCAATAAAATCATAAGCCCCCAGACGGGTAGCCTCGACCGCAGTTTCTACCGTACCGTGGCCGGACATCATGATCACCGGCATCGGTAGCTGACCATTTTCAGACCATTCCTTTAGCAGACTGATACCGTCGAGATCCGGCATCCAGATATCCAGCAAGACCAAATCGGGGCGGCGCTGGCGATGGGCGGCGCGTGCCGTTTCACCATTTTCAGCAACGCTGACTTCATAGCCTTCGTCTTCGAGAATTTCCTGCACCAGATGCCGGATATCAGGCTCGTCATCGACCACCAGTATATAGGGGGCGCTCTGTGTTTGGGATTGAAGGGGAATATCCGTCATCTCGGTTTCAAGTGGCTGCATGGTTGTGATGTTCTTGGTGTTTATTAACAGGTTGCTTAGCTAATTTTGAATGGGTGGGGTCAGTGGCAATGCGTGCTACCGGTAATCGTATCACCATACTGGCACCAGCACCTTTGTTGTTTTCTGCCCAGAGTATGCCGCCATGTTCCTCGACAATTTTCTTGACGATGGCCAGCCCCAGACCGCTGCCCTTGGGTTTGCTGGTGACATAGGGATCAAATAACTGTTCGAGCATGTTTTCGGGAATCCCCGGGCCGTTATCACTCAGGCGTAGTTCAATAAACTGGCGGGCCTGTTCCTGCAGGCAGCAGGTGTAGATTTTAATGTGGCTATCAGCGGACTGGGGCATGGCTTCCTGCGCATTTTTTAACAGATTATGCAGCAACTGGCGCAGGCGTCCGGCATCGGCTTCCACCGCAGGAATACTGAGATCAAGCTCAAGCTCAAAATGCAGTTGGGAGTCGGCACCACGGTAGAGTTCCAGCACTTCCTCGATCAGCTGATTGAGATTTAGCGCTTCCAGTTCCAGCACCGGCATGCGAGCGTATTCACTAAAAGCCTTGACCAGTTCCTTCATGGTTCCCACCTGTTGAACAATGGTGTGGGTGGCGCGGTCGAGCACGTCGGCATCTTTTGCGGGCATGGTGTGCAGGTATTTGCGCCGCAGACGTTCGGCGGATAGCTGGATGGGGGTTAGCGGGTTTTTAATTTCGTGTGCCAGACGGCGGGCAACTTCGCCCCAGGCCGCATTGCGCTGTGCCTGTAACAGGGTGGTGATGTCATCAAAGACCAGCACCAGGCCTTCGGCATTGTCATCACTGCCGGGTAGAATGGAACCGCGGCACATCAGCGTCTTGTGGCCAGCGGAACCTTGCAGGCTAATTTCTGCCTGCCAGACGGACAGCTGATCCTTTTGTTGGTGGCTAACGGTATCGACAAAAACCTGTAGTCCCGGATTGTTTTGTGCCAGTGTTTTCAGTGGCTGTTGCAGGAAGCTGTCAATATCCAGACCAAGGATCTGACTGGCGGTTTTGTTACAGGTGCGCAGGTTTAATTCAGCATCCAGGGTTAGCACCCCGGAAGAAAGATTGGCGAGTACGGTTTCGAGGTAGGTGTGCTGGGTCTGTAATTGTTGTTGACTGTTGCTGGCTTCCTTTTGCGCCTGAGCGATTTTCCAGGTCATCTCATTGAAGGAGCTGACCAGAAAACCCAGCTCATCGTTGCCGGGCAGAGGCAGGCGTTTTTCGTAGTTACCCGCCGCCACGGCGCGAGTCCCTTCGACCAGTTCATAAATGGGTGCGGTCATGCGTCGTGCGGCATAAAATGCTGCCCAGATCGCGGTGAGAATACTTAATAGCAGCACCAGTGACAGGGTGAGGATGAAATTGTATTTCAGCGGGGTGCGCAGGTAGCTGATCTCGCGGTACTGGCCAAAGGCAGACTGCACGCTGTTGGCCAGCTCATTGACATGCTCGGCGACCGGGAACAGCGCCTGCAGGATGCGGCCTTCGCCGATGATGCCGGAGCCGGGGATGGCAACGGCGGTGCGAATATGCAGCCCAGCATCCTTGACTGGAATCAGGCCGACCTTGTACGCACGTTGATGGAGCAGGTGCAGAGTGGTGTCATCCAGATGCACCGGTAACAGGCGTGAGGTTTCGGTGCTGTTCGAGGCGATAATCTGGCCGTTCTTGGCAAACAGGGTGAGTTCCTGTGCGTCCAGCTCCATGCGCATATCGTTAAGTTTCAGCGCCACTAGATTGTTATCGGTGCTTTCCAGTTGTTGTGCGACCTGACGCGTGCGTTGCAGCCGTTCGCGCATGCGTTCATCCAGAGCAGCCTGACTCAGCTCTAGCGCATCGTTGAGCGCATTTTCCACGCGTACATCAAACCAGCTGTCGATGCCGCGTTTAATGAAGTCCTGAGAAAAATAAAACACGATAGTCACTGGCGTGACCGAGAGGATCACAAACATCACTACTAGTTTGGCGGTCAGGCGTGAGCCGGTAGTTTGCTGCCGGTATTGTTGAATCAGCAGCCACAGGCTTTTACCGATGAGTACCAGAAACAGAAAAATGGCGAGAATGTTAATCCCCAGCAGCAGGGAATAAAGCTGGCTAAAGCTGGCCGAGTTATGGGTCGCGCCACTCATCATATAGAGTGAGTTGAGCAGCAGCAGGAACACCAGAATAATCGGGGTGCTGCCGGAGAAGAAGCGTTTGATCAGGGCGTTAATGGCCATGTGTACCAGTCGCTTTGCAGTCGCCAGTCAGAGGAAATATAGGCCAGCGGGCGCATCGGTGCGGGTAGCGATTCTATGTCCAGCTTGCTACGTATGCGGAGGATGTAACGGGTTTCGGGGCGCAGTAATTTGGCATCGATCAGGGGTAAGTGTTCGAGATAGCCCAGCGCATGCAGGGCGCTATTGAGGCTGGAGTAGTCAGTTTGAGTGCCGCTGTTGAGATTATGAAGAATGAATTTTTTTGACAGGGCGTGGTAGATCAGCAGATAGCCCTGTTCCAGCTCGGCAATGGTTTTGTTCCAGTACCAGCGTTCCTGTTGCACCTCTATATTCAGGAGAATAATTAGCGGGACACCATTTTTCAGTGCGGCCAGCGCCTCGTCGGAGAAGCCGTATTCAATCCGCGTGCTAAAAGAATAAACATTATCGCGCAGGCGTGTTTCCAGTGACTTTATAACAAAGGCCTCGGTGGCCTGGACAGCTACGGGCGTAAACAGGAGTAGCAGGCAGAGTGTGGCAGCGCACTGCTGTAGGCCTGCCTTCAGGCGAGTAGCTGTGGCTCGGAGTAGCATCTTCTGGGTAATGAAAGCCGCCGCTGGAGTAGAGCCGATCATTGATTTAGGCTTTGCGCAAACAGGCATAAAAGAAGCCGTCCATATATTCCTCACCGGGCAGAATTTGTCGGCCTGCCGTGGTGGGGATTCCCCAGGCTGCCTCGATGACTTCCAGCCGGGCATCCTTGTTGAGGTGTAGAAATTTTTCAATCTGCATATGATTTTCCTCTGCCAGCACCGAACAGGTAGCATACAAAAGCAGGCCGCCCGAAGCCAGTAACGGCCACAGCGCCTGGAGTATTTGTTGCTGGGTTTCAACCAGACTGATGAGATCCTGTTCCCAGCGCAGATATTTGATATCAGGATGTCGGCGAATTACCCCGGTCGCACTACAGGGGGCATCGAGCAGAATTCGATCATAGGGTTTGCCGTCCCACCACACGTCCGGCTGAGTGGCATCACCCGCGATTAACTTTGCCTTGAGATTGAGGCGCTGCAAATTTTCACGCACATACTCGAGTCGCGTGGGTTCGCGTTCCAGTGCGTCCAGTTGCGTCAGTTGTGGTGTGAGTTCCAGCAGGTGCGCGGTCTTGCCTCCGGGGGCGGCGCAGGCATCGAGAATGCGCTGGCCAGAGGCCGCCTGTAATAATGGTGTGGCCAGCTGTGCGGCTTCATCCTGTACTGAGAGCAGACCTTTTTTGAAGCCGGGCAACTGCTCCACAGGTACCGCCTCAGTGAGTCGCAGCCCCTGACTGGAATGCAGACAGACGTCGGCTTCGATGTCAGCTGTTTTTAGACGCAGCTGATAATCTTCACGGCTAATCTGTTGGGTGTTGATGCGCAGGGTCATCGGTGCAGGTTGATTGTTAGCGGTGGCAATGGCCTGCCAGTCATTCGGCCAGCTTTCCTGTAACTTTACCAGTAGCCAGTCAGGGTGTTCATAATGGCTTTCATCATTTTTCTTAGCCTGTGCCTGTAGCTCATCGGCTCGGCGCAGATAATTACGCAAGACCCCGTTAACCATCGCCCGCGCCCAGTTTTTTTTCAGTGCCGGGGTGAGTTTGACGGTTTCTGAAACGGCAGCGTGATCGGGAATACGCATGTGAATAATTTGATACAGCCCCAATAACAGCAGGTAGCGGAGATCGGCATCTTTGGCCTTTAGCGGTTTTTTTAGCAGTTGCAGCAAAATCGCGTTGAGACTGAAACTGTGGCGCAGCACGCCATAAGATAGCGCCTGGGTCAGGGCGCGGCCTTTTTGATCGGGGATGCGAGTCTGCATAGCGTCGAGCGCATCGGGCAGGCTGCGACCCTTATCGAAGACTTGTTGCAGAACATTAACAGCAGCGAGGCGTGGGTTCATTTTGTTATTTACTCAGGCAGGTGCCGACGGGTAGAAGATCGGCGTAACCATTAAGGAAGGCCGCAGTATCCATGGCTTTTTTGCCCGGCGGCTGGAGTTGTTTCAGGCGTAGCAGGCCGTTGCCAGTGGCAATGTCGATGCCGGCTTTGCTGCATGCGACTACCGTACCTGGTGTGGCTGTACTCGGCTCATTAATCGCTTCAGCCATCTGGATCCGCAACACTTTGTCGTTAACGTGGGTTTGTGTGACGGGCCAGGGATTGAATGCACGTACCTGTCGAGCCAGCGCATGTGCATCCTCAGCCCAGTCAAGCGAGGCTTCTTTTTTGCTCAGTTTGGCCGCGTAGTTGCTCTGACTCTCATCCTGAGCTTGAGGCTGGAGTTCGCCTGTGTTTACTTTTTCCAGCACGGATAGCAGTGCCTTGCTGCCCAGTATGGCGAGCTTGTCGTGCAGGCTACCGCCGGTATCCTCAGCATCGATAGTGCAGGAAAGTTTGAGCAGCATGTCGCCGGTATCCAGCCCCTCGTTCATCTGCATGATGGTAATGCCGGTTTCGCTATCACCAGCCAGAATCGCACGCTGGATGGGCGCGGCTCCACGCCAGCGGGGTAGCAGCGAGGCGTGGATATTAATGCAGCCCAGTCGGGGTGCTGCAAGCACCGCAGGCGGTAGCAGCAGACCATAGGCGACGACGATCATCAGATCGGCGTTAAGTTTTTGCAGGGCTTCAAGATCGGCAGAATGTTTGAAATTTTCGGGTTGGTATACCGGGATCTGCTGTTCCTGTGCCTGTGCTTTAACTGGGCTAGCCTGTAGTTTGCGTCCCCGTCCAGCCGGTCTGTCCGGTTGCGTGTAGACGGCAATGACGTGGTGGCCATGCTCAGCGCAGGCATCGGTGAGCCCTCGTAATATTGTGGCAGCAAATTCCGGGGTGCCGGCGAAGATGATGCGAAGAGCTGAAGTCATGGCCTGCTTGCCTACTTGGGCTAAGGGTTTTGGAAAAGAATCAGGAGATTAAAGGTTTAAGTTCTTGTGGCGATAATATGGCTAATCTGCGTGCAAAACCAGTATTAAAAACCAGTAATTACATCGCCTGCTTTTCCTGTTTTTGTAGTTTTTTGCGAATTCGCTGGCGTTTTAGACTGGAAAGGTAGTCTACGAACAACTTGCCCCGGAGATGATCGATTTCATGCTGGATGCATACTGCGAGCAAATCCTCGGCTTCCATTTCATAGATCTGCCCGTGTTTATCACAGCTTTGCAGACGAATATGCTGGGCGCGTTCCACGGTTTCATAGATGCCGGGGACAGAAAGACAGCCTTCATCGAATTTCTGGCAGCCTTCACGCGCCAGAATTTTTGGGTTAATAAGTGTTAGCGGCTGGTTATTTTCATCACTAACATCGATTACCAGCAGTTGCATATGTACATCGACCTGGGTGGCGGCGAGGCCGATGCCGGGGGCGGCATACATGGTTTCCAGCATATCGTCGATGAGTTGATGAAGTTTGCGGTCAAAATGCTCAACAGGCCGAGCAGTCGTGCGTAGTCGTTCATCGGGATAACGTAAAATTGTGAGCATGGACATGGAATTAATATGATCTTGATATATTTAAGTAACAAGTGTAGAAAAAGCTGCTAACATTATGATACTACTGGATAACAGGAACTGGCAACAGGGGCATGTCTGATTCAGTTCCCGCTTTAAAATACAGGCCTGGCTTCGGCTAAGGGATACATATGATAAATAATAAAGTGTTCGCTCAAAATTTAATACGTTTTCTGGTTGTTTTGCTGGTGAGCAGTTTAGCCGCCTGCGCCCGGACACCGAAAAAACAGGAAGCGGTTGTTGCTGAACCGGAGCCGGTTGTGGAGCTACAGGTCGCTGAACCTGAACCGGTTGCTCCGGTCGTCATTCAGCGCGAGTACCCGGAGCGTTATGTGGTCAAACGCGGTGACACCCTGTGGGATATTTCCCAACGCTTTCTCAAAGATCCCTGGTTATGGCCACAGGTCTGGCATATCAACCCTAAAATTCGTAACCCGCATCTGATTTATCCCGGTGACGTCATCGTTTTATACTTTGATGAAAATGGCAACCCATATATCACACTGGATGGCGCGGGTGGCTATGTGCCGCCGTCCCGGGTAAAGACCGTAAAACTCTCCCCCGAAGTACGTTACGAAACGCTGGACAAATCCATTAATACCATTCCCCGCTCGGCTATTTCGCCATTTCTGGGAGGGGCACGGGTAGTCTCGGAACAAGATTTAGAGCATGCGCCTTATATTATTTCCAGTTATGAGCAGCATTTGGTGACGGGAACCGGCGATAGAATTTATTCACTGGGGATTAAGGATCGAAGTGTCGGTGTTTACGATATAGTTCGCCCGGTGGGGGAATATCGTGATCCGGTCACTGGTGAGCTGCTGGGCTTTGAAGTTGCTCGCGTCGCCGATGCGCGGCTGGTGCAATTTGGCGAAAATAAGGAACAGCCCTCGACCCTGGATGTGACGCGTGCGCGTCAGGAAATTTTTAATACCGATGTGCTGTTGCCCAAGGAAGAGCAAAAGCTGGACTTCAATTTTATCCCTCGTCCGCCGATTGAGCCAGTAACAGGCGAAATTATGTCGGTATTTCAGGGGGTAGCGCAAATTGGCCAGTACAACATCGTGGTACTGAATGTGGGGGAACGTGAAGGTATTGAACCCGGCCATGTGCTGGCAATTTACCAGCGTGGCGAGCGCGTACGGGATCCCTCTAAAACATGGAGCTGGAACAAAGTTGATTTACCCGACGAACGTGCCGGGATTTTGATGGTTTTCCGAGTTTATGAAAAAATGAGTTATGCGCTGGTAATGGAAGCACAGAGGCCATTGCATATCCGTGATCGGGTGACCAACCCTTAAGAGTCTGGAGTAGCATGATTAACCCAGGGACGGGCTGACGTTTTTAGTAGTAGTAACGCCGCTTTATTCGATATGCTATCAGGGAAATGATGGAGCTGGCTGATGACTGAAATAGCAAATGTCCTTTCTGCCTGGTTGGCGCTAAATCGTGCGCCCTACCTGGGTTCGATCAGTATCCAGCGCCTGTTGGAACATTACCCCTCCCCCGTGGAAATTTTAGAAGCCTCAGCGGCTGAGCTGGCCGATCAGGGTCTGAATGCGCGTCAGATCAAGAGCCTCGCCGAGCCGGATTGGGCTGGGGTTGAAGTGGATCTGCGTTGGCAGGAGCAGGCTCGAGCGCGGATCTGTGTGCTAAGTGATGACGATTATCCTGCCCTGTTACGCCAGATCCCGGATCTTCCTCCCGTACTCTATCTTTTCGGCAACACTGAAGTAATTAGCTTTCAGCAAATTGCGGTGGTCGGCAGCCGTACGCCTACGCCCATGGGCAAGGAAACTGCGCATGAATTTGGCGCGCATCTGGCGGCATTGGGACTGGTGGTGACCAGCGGGCTGGCACATGGTATCGATGCGGCGGCGCACCGAGGGGCGGTTTCTGTTGGCGGGATGAGCATTGCCGTCACGGGTACCGGGCTGGATCGGGTCTACCCGGCACGACACCACGATCTGGCACATGAGATTGCTGAAACCGGGGTGTTGATCTCGGAGTTCCCGCTTGGCAGCCCGCCCCGCCCCGGCAATTTCCCCCGCCGCAACCGGATAATCAGTGGCCTGTCCCGTGGCGTGTTGGTGGTGGAAGCAGCGTTACGTAGCGGTTCGTTGATCACTGCTAGACTGGCGTTGGAACAGGGACGGGAGGTCTTTGCGGTACCGGGCTCGATCCACAACACTTTGGCAAAGGGCTGTAATACCCTGATTCGTCAAGGTGCAAAGCTGGTTGAAACAGCACAGGATATTCTCGAGGAATTTCCAGATTTTGCTGCAGAATGCTCGGTGGAACCGCAGCAAGATTGTGCTGTCACAGCTTTTGAGCTGGATGAGGATTACCGCAAGGTGCTGGAAAATGTGGGCTATGAAGCCACTTCTGTGGACACGGTGGTGGAAAGAAGTGGATTGACTGTAGACGCGGTTTGCTCCATGCTCTTGGTATTGGAATTGCAAGGCTACATTGCAACTATGTCAGGCGGACACTATTGCCTGATACGCTGAGGAAAAAACCATGAAAGAAAACGTGCTCGACGTATTGATGTACCTGTTTGAAAATTACATGAGCGACGATATCGAATTTGACACAGATGAAGAATCCCTGCGGGTGGAGTTGCAGGCTGCCGGGTTTCAATCTATTGAAATAAGCAAAGCGTTTGAATGGCTGGAAGGGCTGGTTGCGTTACAGGACTTCCCGGAAAAGCTGTCGCTGGTAAATACCAGTTCACTGCGTATCTATACCGCTCAGGAAGAAGAAAAAATGGATCTGGATTCACGCGGTTTTTTGATGTTTCTGGAGCAGGCGGGCGTGCTCGATCACCAGACTCGGGAAATGGTTATTGACCGCGTGATGGCGCTGGACGAAGATGAAATTGATATTGAACAACTGAAGTGGGTTACCCTGATGGTGCTGTTCAACCAGCCCGGTCGGGAAGCGGCTTTTGCCTGGATGGAAGACATGGTTTTCGAGGAAGCCCCCGGCATTGTTCACTAGAATACAAACATATTTTAATCACCCATGCCCGCTTTTGCGGGCATTTGCTTTTTATCGCTTACGAGCTTAAAACTTATTTCGTGAAACTACTTTTGCCCCTCAAGGGGGAGTTAACAAAGAGACCCATTAATCTGGGTTAGGAAACAAATGGCAAAAAGTTTAGTCATCGTAGAGTCTCCGGCAAAAGCCAAGACTATCAAAAAATATCTCGGCAAGGGCTTTGAGGTGCTTGCCTCCTACGGTCATGTGCGCGATCTGTTGCCAAAAGAAGGCGCGGTGGATCCGGCGAATGATTTTGCAATGAAATATCAGATCATCGAGCGAAATCAGAAGCATGTTGATGCCATTGTTAAGGCGTTGAAAAAAGCGGATAACTTATATCTCGCGACTGATCCGGATCGCGAGGGCGAAGCGATTTCCTGGCACCTGTACGAAATACTTAAAGATCAGGGCTTGCTGGAAGGCAAGCAGGTGGGTCGCATTGCCTTTAATGAAATTACCAAACGTGCGGTAAATGATGCGGTCGCGCAACCGCGCGAATTATCGCAGGATATGATCAATGCCCAGCTCGCACGTCGAGCGCTGGATTATCTGGTGGGCTTTAACCTTTCTCCTTTGCTCTGGAAAAAAATTCGTCGCGGTCTATCTGCCGGGCGAGTACAGAGTCCGGCTTTGCGTTTGATCGTTGAACGCGAGCTGGAAATCGAAAAATTCAAGGCGAAAGAATACTGGACGGTCGAGGCTGAGGTTGAAGTCGGGGTCAAAAAGAAAAAGCAGGGCGTGAGTGCCAAGCTAACGCATCTGGATGGCAAGAAGGTGAGTCAGTTTTTTATCAACTCCGATGCCAAAGCCAAAAAGGCTGAGCAGACGTTAGCGCAGGCGGCTAATGGCAAGCTTCGGGTTAGCAAGGTTGAGAAGAAAAAACGCAAGCGCAACCCAACTGCACCCTTTACCACCTCCACTCTGCAACAGGAAGCCGCGCGCAAGTTGGGCTTTACCACCAAGAAAACCATGAGCATTGCTCAGCAATTATATGAAGGTGCGGATCTGGGCGGCGAGACAGTGGGTTTGATTACCTACATGCGTACTGACTCGGTTAATCTGGCCGAGGAAGCGCTAGCAGAAATTCGTGACTACATCGAAAAACGCTTTGGCAAAAATAATCTGCCGAATGAAATTCGCGTTTACAAAACTAAAGCCAAGAATGCGCAGGAAGCGCATGAAGCTATTCGTCCGACTTCGGTTAACCACGAACCGAGCGCGATTAAAACATATCTGAGCAGAGATCAATTTCGCCTGTATGAATTGATCTGGAAGCGTACCATCGCCTGCCAGATGATTCCTGCAACCATGGATACGGTTGCGGTTGATCTGGCAGCAGGTGAAGGCACACAGCATCTTTTCCGTGCGAATGGATCGGTGCTGGTGGAGCCAGGTTTTATGGCGGTTTATCTTGAAGGTGTCGATGATAGCAAGAGCCCAACCGATGACAAGGATCGTTTATTGCCACCGATGGAAGAAGGTGCCGAGCTGGATCTGTTGAAGATTTTACCCGAGCAACATTTCACCGAGCCACCGCCACGCTTCTCAGAAGCCAGTCTGGTTAAGTCGCTGGAAGAATACGGCATTGGCCGTCCATCTACCTATGCCTCGATTATTTCCACCCTGCAGTCGCGTGAATATGTGGAAATGGACAAGAAGCGTTTCATCCCGACGGATGTGGGACGCATTGTTAATAAATTTTTGACTGAACATTTTACCCAATACGTGGATTACGATTTCACTGCCCACCTCGAAGATGATCTGGATGCGATTTCCAGAGGCGAGAAGAAGTGGGTGCCGCTGATGAAAAAATTCTGGAAGCCCTTTAAAGAATTGGTAGATGACAAAGACAAAAATGTTGATCGTAAAGATGTCACCCATGAAGCGATAGATGAGAAGTGTCCAAAGTGTGAAGGGCCACTCTCGATTCGTCTTGGGCGGCGTGGACGCTTCATAGGTTGTGATGCTTATCCTGAGTGTGATTACACCCGCAATCTAAATGAAGATGCGAACAGCGAACCAGAAGTGATCGAAGATCGCAAATGTCCAGACTGTGATTCGGATTTAATTATTCGTCATGGACGCTATGGCAAGTTTATCGGCTGTAGTAGTTATCCTGACTGCAAGCATATCGAGCCGTTGGAAAAACCGCAGGATATGGACGTCGAATGTCCCGAATGCAAACAGGGCAATATGTTCAAGCGCAAGTCACGTAATGGAAAAATCTTTTTTTCATGCGGGCGCTATCCTGATTGCAAGTATGCGGTCTGGAACGAACCCTTAAAAGAAGCCTGTCCTGATTGTGGCTGGCCAATGTTGACGCAAAAAACCACCAAACGTCGCGGCACCGAAAAAGTCTGTCCACAAAAAGAATGCAGCTTCAGCGAGAAAGTGGAAACCGATGACGAATAAAAAAACAATTTTGATCTAAGCGTAGGCGTGGGTTGAACCACGATCTTAATGGTGAAGCCCAACAATGTTAGATACCCTGTTGGGCTTCATTTTATTCAGCCCACACCTACATCACATATTAACTTTTAAAAGATTAAATACCATGTCAGAAAATAAAAACTTTGTAGCTATATTAATGGGATCCGATTCAGATCTACCTGTGGTTCAGGCCTCTATTGATGTATTGAATAAACTGGACATCCCGCTTGAAGTTAAAATCACTTCGGCGCATCGTACCCCTGAAGATACGGTGATGTATATCGAAGATGCTGAAGCGCGTGGCTGTCAGGTTTTCATTGCCGCTGCTGGACTTGCCGCGCATCTTGCGGGTGCAGTGGCCGCACACACGCTAAAACCTGTGATTGGTATTCCGATGGATGGCGGGCCACTCAAAGGTATGGACGCGCTATTATCCACGGTGCAAATGCCCGGTGGCATTCCTGTGGCGACGGTTGCGATTGGTAAAGCTGGTGCGAAAAATTCGGCTTATCTTGCGGCGCAAATTCTGGCGTTAAGTGATGCGGGTATTGCTGCACGGGTTAAGCAGGAACGTGCCGATAACGCCGATGCTGTGCGCCGCAAGGATGCTGAGTTGCAGACGCAGTTGTCTGGAGCCTGAATGACTATTTCATCCTGAGTGTGTCGAAGGATGAACAGGTTTAGTTTGCATCAATGAACGACAAAGCCATTAACGAAGCTGTGCAAATAGTGCGCAGTGGCGGCATCATCGCCTATCCGACTGAATCGGTTTATGGGCTGGGTTGCGATCCTGACAATATAGAAAGTGTTAAACGTCTGATGGCGATCAAGCAGCGTCAACGTGACAAGGGTGTGATTCTAATTGCCTCCGATTTTTCACAACTCAGGCCTTATCTTGTTGATATTGACGAACGTCTGCAACAAGCGGTTCATGCAAGCTGGCCGGGACCTGTCACCTGGTTGTGGCCCGCCAAATCGGATCTTAGCCGCTGGCTGCGTGGCCAGCATGACACGCTAGCGGTGCGTGTTAGCGCGCATCCTATTGTTGCCAAGCTCTGTAAACAATTCGGTGGCGCGTTGATCTCAACCAGTGCCAATCTAACGCGTCAGTCTCCTGCGCGTTCAGCCCAGCAGGTGCGTGAGCTATTTGCTGAGGGGCTTGATTATATCCTTGAAGGCGAAACCAGTGGCCACCCCGCCCCCACTGAAATTCGTGATGTGCTGAGTGGTAATGTCATTCGTTCTGCAACGTGATCAAACCGGTAGCTACGGTTTCAAGCGTACTTCAATCAGCTAAAATAGTGTATATTTTAAATCTTGGTCGTTCTCTGCGGCTAGCGCCGTACCTATAATGTAATGGTTACTAAAAACAGGGCAGGCATTATGATTATCAGCAATATGGAAATTATTCCCGGTAAGCGTATTCGCGCACATATGGGGCTGGTGCAGGGTAGCACTGTGCGCACTAAACATGTTGGCCGCGATATTATGGCCAGCCTGAAAAATATTTTCGGCGGAGAACTCAAAGGCTATACCGAGTTATTGCAGGATGCGCGTGAAGAAGCGGTACGGCGGATGAAGGAGCAGGCCAAAGCCGTGGGGGCGAATGCGGTTATCAACGTGCGTTTTTCAACTTCATCAGTGACTCAGGGTGCGGCGGAACTGTTTGCTTATGGTACGGCGGTGGTGCTGGAATAAACGCATGTATGATCTGATTGTCCTGGTTACCCTGTTAGCCGTCGGCTATGTTTTTGGTCGTATTGCTGAGTCACGTCATTACAAATCCATCATTCAGCGTGAACAGGAGTATCGTGATTTACCGGCTATTGCCAGTAAAATCCCGCCTCTGGGTGAGCAATTTCAAGCTTCTATTTTGGTAACCGGTAGCGTTGTGATTTCCGTTGACTACTTCAAACGTTTTCTTGCTGGCCTGCGTAGCCTGGTGGGTGGACGTATTGTTTCCTATGAAAGCCTGCTGGATCGTGCGCGGCGAGAAGCGCTGTTACGAATGAAACAGGAAGCCCGAAAAGTGGGCGCAAACAAGGTCTTCAATATCAAACTGGAAACTGCCTCTATTTCGAAAAATGCGCGCGGCAAAATTGGTTCTATCGAAGTGTTGGCCTATGGTACTGCACTGGTGCCAGTAGGTTCGCCTTCTACCCTTCGGGCACTATGAGGCGACATGTACGGCTGAAGCCGTACCTACAGCCGTAGATGACCGGCTGTGAGGAATCAGATCTAAAAAAATTAATGGACTACCATAATCCTAAAATTCCCGAAGGAATCAATGTTAGCAAAACTCATCCCCTAAAAGAGTTTGCTTTATTAAGCTCGGCGGTGATTGCCGGTGTATTGATACTTACCTTGATCATCAGTTTATCGGTCGATTGGCTGGTGAGATATATCCCCTTTGAATATGAACAGCAGCTCGTACAAAAATATGAACCCGAACTTAAAGATCGAGATGAGGTTGATGCGTATCTGCAAACCTTAGCGGATGAACTTGCGTTGGTAATGGCACTGCCTGCCGGGATGAAAATACGCGTTCATTATATTGATGATGATACGGTTAATGCCTTTGCAACGCTGGGTGGGCACATCATGGTCTTTCGTGGCCTGCTGGAACAGCTGCCCAGTGAGAATGCATTAGTGATGTTGCTGGGACATGAAATGGCGCATATTAAATTACGCCATCCACTGCGCGCGATGGGTAAGGGAATTGTGCTTAGTACGATATTCAGTATGGTACTGGGACAGTCATCCGATGCGGCCAGTCAACTGATGAATAATGCCGGGATGATGACCATGCTAGGCTTTAGTCGCGAGCAGGAAGAGGATGCCGATGAAGAGGGGATGAAAGCCATGTGGAATTATTATCATCATGTTGCCGGTTCACTGACCCTGTTTGATGTTCTGCAAAAGGCGACGCAAAAGCAGGG
>CAZIJT010000005.1:0-45494 GCA_964539595.1 uncultured Thiohalophilus sp.
GCGTTGTTTTAATCTCCGTTGGGCATAATTCTGCGTAGGTTCGGCTTCAGCCGTAGCGGTACGGCTGAAGCCGAACCTACGCAGATACCCCGCCCACCAGCGGACTAAAGCTGAGATACGAAACTAGCCGCGTTGACGCTCACGGATTTCGTCCAGGCTTTTGCAGTCGATGCACAGGTTTGCTGTGGGTCGCGCTTCGAGACGACGAACGCCAATTTCCATACCGCATTGCTCGCAATAACCATAATCACCTGATTCCAGGTGATCCAGAGCCTCATCAATTTTCTTAATCAGTTTGCGTTCGCGGTCACGGGTGCGCAGTTCGATGGTGAATTCAGATTCCTGGGTGGCGCGATCATTGGGATCAGGAAAATTGGCTGCTTCATCCTGCATGTGATGTACGGTGCGATCCACTTCTTCCATTAACTCATGTTTCCAGTCCAGCAGAAGCTCGTTGAAATGCTCAACATGCGCATCATTCATATATTCTTCACCCTTGACCATCTTGTAGGGTTCAAATAATTTTGAGTCAGATCCAGATGTCGTTTTTTTCCTGACAATCGTTTTCTTTTTGCGGATAGCTGGTTTTTTCGCCGTAGTTTTTTTCGATACCGCCTTCTTCGCAGTCGTCTTTTTCGCGGCAGATTTTTTCGCGGCTACTTTTTTACTGGCGACCTTTTTGGCAACAGGCTTTTTCTTGCTCACTGCGGCCTTTTTTCGGGCGACTGTTTTTTTCTTTGCTGCTTTTTTGGCAACAGGCTTTTTCTTTGTGGGCATCTCTAACTGTCTCCTACCGATACCGGGAATTTAAAATGAACGCGGTTTAATACCAGAATATTTAAAACAGCGCAATAAATGAATTAATAAATGAATCAGGGCAAGCTTAAATATTAGCATAAGCCCCTGTTTTTTGCCGCTAAGGGCTGATAATAATATTACATCCATAAGTGGTTTATTTTTGTACAATCGCGACCCTGGATAGCCTTTAATTCTATCTTGTTATGATTCTAAATAACTCGATTTTTGGCAACTGACTACGGTAAAGTAGCGTCCTCATTTTTCTCTGAGATTGAAATTCAGTGAAATAGTTGTGCAATAGAATATAGGTCATCAGACATGAATGAAACACTACAGGCATTATTATTTGACGTAGACGGTACGCTGGCAGATACCGAACGTGATGGACATCGGGTGGCGTTTAATCTGGCCTTTGCGCAGGCTGGGCTGGACTGGAACTGGTCGGTTGATCTCTACGGCAAGTTACTGGCGGTTACTGGCGGTAAGGAGCGGATGAAATATTATCTGGATCATTTCAATACTGGTTTCACGCGCCCGGCTGATCTCGATAGTTTCATTGCCGAACTACACAAATCAAAAACAGCACATTACACGGCGCTGCTGGCCGAAGGCCGGATTCCCCTGCGCCCGGGGGTGGAACGCCTGCTCAGGGAAGCGCGGAATGCGGGTATGCGCATGGGGATTGCCACTACCACCACTCCGGCCAATGTGCAGGCCTTGCTGACCCATACGCTGGGCGAGGATTCACAAAGCTGGTTTGAAGTTATCGCTGCCGGTGATGTGGTGCCAGCCAAAAAACCAGCCGCTGATATTTACACCTGGGCGATGGAAAAAATGGGGCTGACAGCCGATGCCTGTATTGCCTTTGAAGATTCGGAAAACGGCATTAAGTCTTCAGTTGCCGCAGGTTTACGCACGATTATCACGGTAAATGATTACACCCGTGAACATGATTTTAGCGATGCGATACTGGTACTGGATAACATGGGTGAGCCGGATCAGGCATTTAATGTGATGCAGGGCGATAAAACCATCGTCAACGGCGCGGCCTGTCTGGATCTGGAGCTGGTGCAACGTCTGGCAAATAGTCTTCCCTCGGCATGAGCCGACGTTCCGAACGAATAGAGAAAATCGAACCGTTTCGGGTGATGGCGCTGCTGGCCGAGGCGCGGGCGCTGGAGGCGGCGGGTCGGGACATCGTACACATGGAAATTGGCGAGCCGGATTTCCCCACCCCGGAGCCGGTTACCCAGGCCGCTATCCGCGCCATTGAAAACGGTGATGTGCATTACACTCCCAGCCTGGGTCTGCCCCAGCTTCGGGAGTGCATTGCAGCATTTTATCAGCAGCGTTATGGGCTGAATGTTTCGTCGCAACGTATTGTGGTTACCCCGGGTGCGTCCGGCGCATTGTTGCTGGCGCTGGGCGTGTTAGTGGATGCAGGCGACTCGGTGATGATGGCCGATCCCGGTTACCCCTGTAATCGCAACTTCGTGCGTTTTCTCGGTGCCCTGCCGCAGGTAGTCAATGTCGATGCCTCAAGCGATTATCAACTCACGCCGAGTCTGGTCGAGCAACACTGGAATAATCATACTCGGGCGCTGATGCTGGCTTCACCTTCGAACCCTACCGGCACGCTAATTAACGAACAGGCACTGGCGGATATTAGCCACATTGTGGCGCAGAAAAACGGTGCGTTGATCGTCGATGAGATTTACCACGGCCTGACCTATGAACATGAACCCGCCACCGCGCTGTCTTTGAATAACGACAACTTTGTGATCAATAGTTTTTCTAAATACTTCGGCATGACCGGCTGGCGTCTGGGTTGGCTGGTGGCACCGGAAGAGGCTATTGCCGATATCGACAAGCTGGCGCAAAATCTTTTTCTTGCCGCGCCCACCCCGGCGCAATATGCCGCACTCGCCGCCTTTGAGCCGGGCAATTTACAAATACTGGAACAACGTCGGCAACAGTTTCAACAGCGCCGTGATTATCTGTTACCCGCGTTACGTGAACTGGGTTTTGATTTGCCGATAACGCCACAGGGCGCATTTTATCTTTATGCCGGTTGTGAGAAATTTAGCGATGATAGTTTTGCCTTTGCACAAACCCTGTTACATGAGGCGGGTGTCGCGGTTACCCCGGGACGGGACTTTGGCGATAACCAGCCCGAGAAGTATTTGCGCTTTTCCTATACCACCTCAATGAAGCGACTTGAAGAAGGCGTGCGGCGGTTGCAGATGCATCTTGCCTGATATTTATTTAAGGAATTAATCATAAAATGTAGGTGCGGCTTCTACCCTTCGGGCACAGGTGAGCCGTAGCTGTACGCCTGAAGGCGTACCTACAGTTAGTTATTCATTTCAATCATCATCCTGCACTGATAGATAACTCAGAACATTATAAATTTCCGCGTCGCTGATCTGTTGGAAGATCTGTTGATCACCGGGGTCGTTGTCATGTTGGCGTTCAGCCCGGCGGAACTTTTCAATTTGTCGGCGCAAGTATTCAGAGTGTTGCCCCGTTAACGGCGGGATTAGTTGCGTGGCTTTGCCTTCGCCGTTTTTGCCATGACAGGCGGCGCATTCTTTTTTGTAGAAGCGTTCACCTGCCGGAATGTTGCCATCCAGTTTTGCAATATTAACTACCAGCCGAGTGCTTTCCAGACGCGCAAGGGCGTCAAACTTCTTGGTTTCATCAATCGGTTGTAGTTTGGTTGGCAGCTTGATACTTTCAAGGTAGGCGGCAATGGTGAGCAGATCTTCTTCCGGTAACTCACGTTCTGTCGCATAGGGAAACATAGGAATATTCAACCGCGCGCGTGACTTGAAATCACGCAATTGTTTGGCAATGTATTTTTTTGGCAAGCCAGCCAGACGCGGGTATTCACCATCGGGTTTGCCTTCGCCATACTCGCCATGACAGGCGGCACAGGTTTCATTAATTTCTTCGGCATAGTCCACATCCAGTTCTTCAGCCTCAGCAGCCGAGGTTTCTTTTTCGCGGGGCAGATGGTGAGAGATCCCCTTGTGACAGTCGATGCAGGTTTTACCTTCCTTTTGTGCGAGCTGGTGTTTCTTCTGCGCAAACAGACCCTGTCTGGATAATTCCATTGCATTGAAATTATGGCAGTTACGGCATTCACGTGAGTCAGTGGTTTTCATGGTTTCCCAGACCTTGCTTGCCAGCGTGGGACGTTTGGCTTCAAATTTTTCAGGCGTATCAATAGATCCCATCAACCAGTGATAGACTTCAACCGAAGCCTGGATTTTACGCACAATCTTGTGTGTCCATTCTTTGGGAACATGGCAGTCCGGGCAGGTCGCCTGTACGCCGGAACTATTTTTGTAATGGATGCTGTGTTTATATTCCTGATAGACCGTGCTTTCCATTTCATGGCAGGAAATACAAAATTCAAGCGTATTGGTGGCTTCCATCGCCGTGTTGAACCCGCCCCAAAAAATAATACCGGCAACAAAAATAATGAGGCTGCCAAGACTTAGGAATTTAATGTTCATGTAAGGGGAACCACTGCTGTTAGAAGGATCAAAAAAGGATAGCTGATTTAAATGTCGTTATCGGATATTTTTTAGCTGTGTATTTTATGGAATAACGCGTGCATGGCTTTGACATCGATCAATGCTCCGAATCCGGAAACTGCTCAACGCGCATGGCGGTTGCACCGGCTACAGCCACAGGCATGATCAGAAAATTAAATACAGGAATCATGCTGGCCAGCATCACCGTGCCACCGAAACCTAGCGATAGCAAAGCCTTTTCCCGGAGCCTGCGGCGAATCTCGGGAAAGCTTAAGCCCTGATTGCCCAGTGGGTAATCGGCATATTCAATACTCATCATCCATGCGCCAAACAGCAGCCACAGTGGTGGTGTGAATAGGTTGAGTGCGGGGATAAAGCCCAGGATGAAAAGCGGGATGGCCCAGAGTGCGAAGTAGAGTATTTTTTTCAGCTCGCCAGAGAGACTTTTGCTAAGTGTCTGAATGAAACTGTCGCTGTCGGCGGCAGGCGCATGCCCGGTTAAATGTTTTTCGACTGCGGCTGAGAGAAGACTGTTAAACGGTGCGCCAACCAGATTGGCGAGCAGGGTAAAGCCGAAAAATAATACGATCAGGATCACCACAGCAAACAGCAGCCAGAGCAGGCCGCTTAGCCAGCTCAGCCAGTCGGGCAGGCCGGGCAACCAGCTATCTATCAAGCTGGAAAATTCATTACCGAGAAACCAGATCAGACCTGCGAATAACAGGCTGTTAATCAACAGCGGAATAATCACAAACGTTCGGATGCCGGGCTGGTTAATCAGGCGCAGGCCTGTCATCACATAGCTAGCACCAGTAAGGGGGTTGCTTATCATACTTGTTTTTCCATGTGTCTCTGTTGAGGCTGTTATACCGTAAGTGGCCTGTAGGTACGGCTTCAGCCGTACTTATCAAACCTGCTGCCAGCCCCGTTTAGCCAGTAGTGCCGCGCCATAGGCGGCGTCGGTTTGTGTGGCCATGACCACCGGGATAGCCATTTGCTGTTCTCGAATTTTGCGCCAGACGGGATTGTGGCTGCCGCCGCCGCTGCTGTAAATACGCACCGGTCGGGGTGCGCCGATCTGTTGCAGTTTGTCGTAGCCGTTTTTTTCAATCCGCGACAGGCCTTCCAGCATGGCCTGAAAAAATTTTGCATCATCTGCTGGTCGTGGCGTTAGTCGAGGCTCCAATTCAGGATCGTTGAGTGGGAAGCGCTCGCCTTTAGCGGGCAGAGGATAGTAGTCCAGCCCGGTGGGCGTGTCGGCCATCAGCTGGTTTTGCAGCTGCGCCATTTGCGTATCAGTAAAATACTGGCGCAACACCGCACCGCCGCTATTGGAGGCACCACCGCACAGCCAGCGAAGTCCCGCGCCCGAGTCGAGAGACAGGTTGGGCAGGGGCTGGCTGTAAATGCCAAATTCGGTGGCGGCAATGGGCTGTTCGCTGATAATTTTTAGCACCAAGGTTGACCCCAGCGTGGTGACCGCCTCACCGAGTTTCGTTGCGCCACTGGCGAGAAAGGCGGCGGTGCTGTCGGTGGTACCGGCCACCAGCAGGCAATCGGTACTCAGGCCAAAGTTTTGAGCATTCTCCGGGCTAATTGTCATCAGTGGTTTGCCGGGAGAACTGACCTGCGGCAGCCAGTCACGTTTTACATCCAGCACATCCAGCCAGTCTGGCCAACATTGGCACTGTACATCGTAGCCACTTTTCAAGCTGTTATTGAAATCACTCAGCCCAAAGTGGCCACTGAGTTTGCCGACGATCCAGTCGGCCTGATGCAAAAAATAGCGGGCGTTGTCACTGAAGGCCTGCTTTTGCAGCCACAGTAACTTGGCCAGTCCGGCACTGGCGGTTGCGCTTGCCGCCGCATTTGCCGGGGCAATATCACGGATATGGGCGGCTTCCTCATGGGCGCGAGTATCGTTATACATCAGCGCTGGGTGCAGGGGCTGGCCTTGGTGGTCGCAGAGCAGAACTGTGGCGGAGGTGGCATCAATACTGATAGCTTTAATTCGGCCAGGATCAAGGTCAGCGGTTAGATTTTTGAGCAGCTGAAGCACGGCCTGCCACCAGATCTCGGCATCCTGCTCGATGGCCTTGCCTTGTTGCAGTGGGGCAGGCAGGGAAACGGCGTGCTGGGCGATGAGTTTGTTGGCAGCATCAATGGCGATAACTCGGCAGCCGGAGGTGCCCAGATCAAGACCAAGGAACAGGGAATCGCTCAAGGCAGGTTGACGATCTCGGGCGCGACCCAGCTGGGATTGCGGTGTTCAGCGACGACGGTGGTGTAAATGCCGCCACGCACGTTGAATTTTGCAGTCAGGCGCATGAAACGAGGGGCGCAGGCGGCGACCAGATCATCGAGAATAGTATTGGTGACTTTCTCATGAAATGCGCCTTCCTCACGGTAGGCCCAGACGTAGAGTTTCAGCGCCTTGAGTTCCACACAGGCCAGATCCGGCACATATTCCAGATGCAGGGTGGCGAAATCCGGCTGGCCGGTTTTCGGGCACAGGCAGGTGAATTCGGGAATATCGATGCGGATGGTGTAGTCCCGCTCTGGCATCGGATTGTCGAAGATTTCGAGTGTTTTGCTGGGTTGGCTTGGCATGGGCAGGAAGATACAGGATGCAAGGGCAAAGATTCAAGGGTGAAGATTCAAAATCAGTCAGCAATTTAACAAAAACTCGGTATTTTTCATGCTGTCAATCTTGTCTCAGGCAAGCATGATCCTGTATCTTTCTCCGATGCAACTGACCAAACTAAAACTCTCAGGATTTAAGTCCTTCGTTGACCCCACCACCGTACCGATGCCCAGCCAGCTAATTGGCGTGGTCGGACCCAATGGCTGCGGTAAATCCAATATTATTGACGCCGTGCGCTGGGTGATGGGCGAGTCCTCGGCCAAGCATTTGCGCGGCGATTCCATGGCTGACGTCATTTTCAATGGCTCTTCTACGCGTAAGCCGGTGGGGCAGGCCACGGTCGAACTGGTGTTTGATAATGCCGATGCGGCGGTGGGCGGCCAGTACGCTCAGTACAACGAAATCGCCATCAAGCGCACCGTGACCCGTGATGGCCAGTCGGTTTATCACCTTAATGGTACTCGCTGTCGTCGCCGGGATATTACTGATATTTTCCTCGGCACCGGGCTGGGACCGCGCAGTTACTCCATTATTGAGCAGGGTACGATTTCACGCATCATCGAGGCCAGGCCGGAAGACATGCGTGTGTTTCTGGAAGAAGCCGCAGGCATTTCCAAATACAAGGAACGTCGCCGGGAAACTGAAAACCGCATCCGCCACACGCGTGAAAATCTGGACAGGCTCAGTGATCTGCGTGATGAACTGGGTAAACAACTCAACCGCCTGCAGCGTCAGGCGCGCACAGCCGAACGTTACAAAGAGTTGCGCGAAGAAGAGCGGCTGATGAAGGCGCAATTGCAGGCCTTGCGTTGGGCGGTGCTTAACGAGCAGGCGGCAATATCGGAAAATCAGATCCGTGAGCAGGAAACCGAGCAGGAAGCGGCGATTGCCAACCAGCGCAATATCGAAGCCGAGATTGAAAAGCAGCGCAGCCAGCATAGTGAAAGCAATGACAGCTTTAATGAGGTGCAGACGCGCTTCTACAGCGTCGGTGCGGATATTGCTCGGCTGGAACAAACTCTACAACACGCAAAAGAACGCCAGCAACAGCAGCAACAGGATCTGAGCCAACTGGAAAAAGACGGTCATGAGGCCGAGGGGCATCAGGCGGCGGATAAAAAACGCATTGAAGATATTCAGGCGCAACTGACGCAACTGGAACCGCAGAGCCAACAGAGCGAGGAAAGCGAGCGGCTATCCAGCCAGCTTTTGGCTGAGGCCGAAGAAGCCATGCAAAGCTGGCAGGCTGAGTGGGAAGCCTTCAACCAGCAGGCCGCCGAACCGGCGCAACAGGCGGAAGTGGAGCGTACCCGAATCATACATCTGGAACAAAAACTCTCGCGCCTGCAACAGCGGCTGGAAAAAGTGCAGCAGGAGCTGGGACAACAGTCCCCCGAACAATTGCAACAGGACGTCGAGCAGTTACAACAAAAACAGTTGGAAGCGGAAGCGCGAGTGCAACAACAGCAGACCCAGCTGACCGAGAAACAGCAGCAGATCCGCGAATTGCGTGAATCGACGCATTCCGCCAATAGTCAGCTGGATCAGGCGCGCGGTAAATTACAGAACCTGCGAGGCCGTAGTGCTTCGTTAGAAGCGCTGCAACAGGCGGCGCTGGGCAAGGAAAAAGGCGCGGTCAGTGAATGGCTACAGGGTCAGCAGTTACAGGACGCGCCACGTCTGGCGGAAGAACTGGAGGTTACGCCGGGCTGGGAGCAGGCGGTGGAATGTGTGTTGGGTTCGCATCTTGAAGCGGTCTGCGTGTCTGATGTCGATCCGCTAGTGTCGGTGATGGATGATCTCAAAGAAGGCACCTTGAACCTGTTCGATATTTCGGCCAGCGTCACTGCGTCTGACTACAACAAAGCTACGCCGCTAATCGACAAAGTTTCGGCGTCCTGGCCGCTGGCTTCATTATTGGGTGGTATCTATGCGGCAGAAACCCTGAATGAAGCCTTGAATCTGCGAGCGCAGCTTGCAGCGGGTGAATCGATTGTCACCCAGGAAGGTATCTGGTTAGGTAGCAACTGGCTGCGGGTGGTACGTGATACCGATGAGAAAGCCGGTGTGTTGCGCCGTGAACATGAGCTGAAAACACTGGCGACCGAGATAACTTCACAACAGCAGGCGGTGCAGCAGCTGCAAACGCAACTGGAGACTGAGCGCGAAAAACTGCATGAAGTTGAGCAGGGGCGTGATAGCGTGCAGGCTGACTTTAATCAGGCCAACCGCGCGCTGGCGGATAGTCGTGCCGAGCTGAGTGCGCGCAAGGCGCGTATGGAACAGATCAAATCCCGTCAGGAAAACCTGCAACAGGAACTAAGCGAAGCGCGCGAAGAAACTGAAACCGATAACATGGAATTGCAGACAGCGCGCGGTCGTCTACAGACAGCACTGGATAGCATGACCGGGCTGGAGAATCAGCGTAATGAGTTGATCGCACAACGCGATCAGCGTCAGGAAGCCCTGCATCAAACGCGTAGCAAGGCACAGGAAGATCGACACGCGGCACAGGAAATCAAGATCCGTGCGCAGACCTTGCGCACCGAACTCAACTCTACTGAGCAGGCGCTGCAACGCATGCAGAGTCAGATTGGTCAACTTTCTGCACGGCGTGAAGAATTGCAAACCGCATTGCGCGAGGCCGAAGCGCCGCTGGTGGAAATGGCCGCCGAGTTAGAACAGATGCTTGAACGCCGGGTTGGGGTAGAAACGGAAATGCGTGAAGCCCGCGCCGTGGTCGAAAAGATTGAACATGAATTGCGTCAGTTGGAAGACGCACGCACTCAGGCTGAACAGGCGGTGGAAGCCGTACGTCATGTGCTGGAAGAAATTCGGATTGGCATGCAGGAAGTCAAAGTACGTCGGCAAACACTGGAAGAGCAGATCAGTGAATCCGGCTTTACTCTGGCACAGTTACAGGAAGAGATGCCAGAAGACGCTAGTGATGCGCAGTGGCAGGACAGTGTTGAAGCGCTGGCGCAGAAAATTTCTCGATTGGGACCGATCAATCTGGCGGCCATCGAAGAGTTTGAGCAACAGTCCGAACGTAAACAATATCTGGATGCGCAGAACGATGATCTGACTGAAGCGCTGGAAACGCTGGAATCCGCGATTCACAAGATTGACAAGGAAACGCGCACTCGCTTCAAGGAAACGTATGACAAGGTTAATGCTGGCCTCAAGCGTTTGTTCCCGCGTTTATTTGGGGGGGGGCATGCCTACCTTGAATTGACCGGTGATGATTTACTGGACACGGGTGTGACGGTGATGGCGCGTCCGCCGGGCAAACGCAACAGTACCATTCACCTTCTTTCCGGTGGTGAAAAAGCCATGACCGCAGTGGCACTGGTGTTCTCGATTTTTGAACTCAATCCCGCGCCCTTCTGTATGCTGGACGAAGTGGATGCGCCACTGGATGACGCCAACGTTTCGCGTTACTGTGACATGCTCAAGGAAATGTCGGAACAAACACAGTTTATTTTTATTACCCATAATAAAGTAACCATGGAAGTCGCGCAGCAGCTGACGGGCGTGACCATGCATGAACCCGGCGTCTCGCGTATGGTGGCGGTGGACGTGGATGCGGCGGTAGAACTGGCCGCAGTATAAAAATTGAAAAGAAATAGTCTGCAAATAAACGCGAATAGACACACTTTTGACTTTTAGCCCCGTAGGGTGGGCATTGCCCACCTCGCCGGGAAATGCTACAGAATTATCGGAGGGTAAACTGCGAAATGGACTCGCTTCGATTTGTTCTGCTGGTGCTGGGATTTATATTTATTACTGGCATGTATTTCTGGTATCGATTCAAACAGGATGATGGTAGTTTGAAATTTCCGCAACTTGAAAAACTTCTGCAACAGATAGGCGCGCGTTTCACCTCGCCGCGTGAAAAAACAGACTATGTTGCTGCCGGTGAATATGATGATCTGCCGGATGAGGACATCGAACACTTTTCCCCGCTCGACGCTTCGATAAATGCAAAAGATAATAGCGATGAACTGACACCCATGTCAGCGCATACGGATGCAGTGGTTCTACCGGGAGATGAGCTGGTTATCGTGATGGCGATCATGGCTCGGCAGGGCAAAGACTTCGCCGGCATGGATATTCTGGACAGCTTGCTGGCCAACGGTTTCGTACATGGCGACATGTCTATTTTTCACTATTATCATAGCGCATCGCAGAAACTGCCCGTCTTCAGTTTGACCAATGCGATTGAACCCGGTGTATTCGATATGGGTAGCATCGAAGTATTACGTACTCCGGGACTGTCTTTGTTTATGCAATTACCCGGCGCGGTGGATGCGCGTACGGCATTTGAAAGCATGCTGGAAAAAGGCCGCGCCATCGCCAGCGATTTGCACGGTGAACTCTGTGATGAAAGCCGCAGTGTATTAACCATGCAGACTATTGGCCATCTTAAAGAAGAAATCGAAGCCTGGCTGTTCAAGCAGAAAATGTCACATCTGCGTGGACGCTGAGTTGTACGTTCAACGCAAAGTTTGAAAAAGATTTCAAAATTTGAGAATGTCTGTTTTATTATAAATCTTTGCGCCTCTGCGTCTTTGCGTTAAAAAATATTTTCTCCAATGCCCAACTACGAACAAGCTATTATCCGTATTGCCCAGCTTCGTGATGAAATCAATCATCACAATTATCGCTATTATATTCTTGATGATCCTGAAATAACGGATGGCGACTATGATCGTCTACTGCGTGAATTGCAGGATCTCGAACAGCAGTATCCTGATCTGATTACCCCTGATTCGCCGACCCAGCGCGTGGGTGCGACGCCACTGGAAAGTTTCTCTGAAGTCAAACATCGGCTGCCTATGTTATCACTGGCCAATGCGTTTAATGAGGAAGAGGTGCTGGATTTTGATCGCCGGGCAAGGGAAGGTCTCGGTGTAGATGTAATCGAGTATGCGGTAGAGCCAAAGCTTGACGGTCTTGCGATTAGCCTGCGTTATGAAGAGGGGGTTATGGTGCAGGCAGGAACGCGGGGTGATGGGACTACGGGTGAGGATGTCACCTTGAATGTGCGCACTATTGAAACCATTCCGTTGCGCCTTGTGGGTCGTGAGTATCCAACGGTACTGGAAGTCCGGGGTGAAATTATTATGGACAAAGCCGGTTTTGAAAAGTTAAACCAGCATCAACGTGAACAGGGTAAAAAAGAATTTGTTAATCCCCGCAATGCGGCCGCCGGTTCTCTGCGCCAGCTTGATCCACGCATTAGTGCAACGCGACCTTTATCGTTTTTCAGTTATGGCGTGGGCGAAGTGGAGGGCGGTGAACTACCGAATAGTCACAGCGGCATTATAAAAAAATTGCAAGACTGGGGTTTGCGTATCAATCCTGAAACGCAGTTGGTAACCGGCGCGCAGGGCTGCCTTGAATATTACCGGCAGATACAACAAAAACGCGACAGCCTGGCCTACGAAATTGATGGTGTGGTATTTAAGGTAGATAGTATTGCACAACAGAATGAACTGGGTTTTGTCGCACGCGCGCCGCGATGGGCGATTGCCCACAAGTTTCCCGCACAGGAAGAAATGACGGTAGTTGAATCTATTGATATTCAGGTTGGGCGTACTGGCGCATTGACACCGGTAGCACGACTAACCCCCGTGTTTGTGGGTGGGGTGACGGTAAGTAATGCCACTCTGCATAATCAAGATGAAATTGATCGTCTGGATGTGCGTGAGGGGGACACCGTGATTGTTCGTCGGGCGGGAGATGTTATTCCGCAAATTGTGAGTGTAGTGAAATCTCGGCGCAAAGGCAGGCCACGGAAATTTAAAATGCCAACGTGCTGTCCAGAGTGTGGTTCGGCTGCGGAACGTCTGGACGGGGACGCAAAAACATTTTGTAGCGGAGGCCTGTTCTGTAAAGCCCAGCGCAAGGAAATGATCAAACACTTCGCCTCACGTCTGGCCTTAGACATTGAAGGTTTGGGTGACAAACTGGTGGAACAGTTAGTCGATGCTGAGTTAGTCCGTAATCCGGCAGATCTCTATAGGCTAAATGAAAAACAGTTATCTACACTTGAACGCATGGCGGAAAAATCCGCGCAGAATATTATAGCGGCATTGGAGAAAAGCAAGCAGACTACATTGGCGCGTTTTATCTATGCCCTGGGAATTCATAATGTGGGTGAAACCACCGCGCAGACGTTGGCACAGCATTTTGGAACACTAAAGAAACTCATGGCAAGTGATGAACAAAGCTTGCAGGCCGTGTCTGATGTTGGTCCTATTGTTGCCCATAGCCTGGTTACGTTTTTCTCTCAGCGAGATAACCGTGAAGTGATTGAAAAACTAGGTGATGCAGGTGTGAGCTGGGCTGATATAGAAATAAAATCAGAAGCTGAATTAAGACTAAAAGATAAAACCTTTGTTCTTACCGGCACATTCTCTGCGATGAGCCGCAATGAAGCCAAAGCTGCGTTGCAGGCACTGGGCGCAAAAGTCAGTGCTAGCGTATCGAAAAAAACTGACTACGTCGTGGTGGGCGAAAACCCCGGATCGAAGGCAGCAAAGGCCGAACAACTGGGGATTGAAATTTTAGCGGAATCCAGGCTAATTGAACTTCTGCAGTAAAGAATGTTGTTATTATAAGCAGACAAAGCTTAACTAATAACCGTATAAGATATTAACTCAAATAAATACAATAACTTATAGTTTTATTTTGGTTCTAATTTCGCCCCCAGGTTTTCCCTTATGCCATATTACATATTGAGCATATTCTAATCATCTAGCACAATCCATCCACCTAAAAACAGCTGTGAACCAGCATCTATGAACGAACAGGTGAGAGGATGAGTTATATGAAATATACAGGGATAGGTATTTTATTTTTTGTAGGAAATATGAGTCTGTCACAGGCGGCACCGTACAGTGTTGTTGGTTCTTTTGAGAACCCGGGATTTTCGGATCCGTATTCACTGAGTTATCTTTATAATAATGATCCCGTGGCGCTTGCAGAATTTGGCTGGGGTGTAAATTTGGATAGCTACGCCAGTAGCCGGTTTCAGTTTGATGGTGCCAATGGGGATGCGAGCTTACCGACAACGTCTCCTTTACTGATTAATCTTGGATCGTTTGATTACACTAACCTTGAAACGGTGTTGGTGGGTGAGACAGTCAACGTCGATCTTGCTTTAACCGTTGATGTTCTGAATTTCGGGCAAAGCATTTTCAATTATGGCCTTGAAGTGAGCAATACTGATAATACGACATCAACCGCATTTGATGATGACAGCATGCGTGTTGTGAACACACCGGATAGCCTGTTTTTTACGGCTGAAGGCGTTGATTATGAATTGGCAATGTTGGGCTTTTCTGCTGATGGCGGCAATAGCTTTGCAAGTGTTTTCGATCTGGCAGAAGCTAGCACGTTGAACCTGGGCATCTATGCAGAATTAAATCGCATTTCTGCCGTGCCGGTTCCAGCGGCGGTCTGGTTGTTTGGCTCTGCGTTGATTGGCCTGGCTGGGATTACACGCCGTAGTAAAAAATAATAAATACAATTTAGATTTTTGAATAAAAAAAGGGTCACTGAAAAGTGACCCTTTTTTGTTTCTACATGTTGCACAGGTAGGTTGGGCTGAGGCACGAAGCCCAACAGCACTTGTTGGACTTCATAAAAATATTCAGTTCAACCTACATATACTTTATTTACCAATGCTTCCAGAGAAGAACATCGGTCCCGCACCCTGGATAGGTTGAATGAAGCTGGAATCAACGTCAGACACGGGTGCTGCAACAGCGGGGTTACCGGCAACGGTTGAATCCACTGTCTGGATGCGACCGAGGCTGGCATCGGCGACAGTGACGGTGTTGCTGGGCAGGCTATCCAGATAACGACGCATCATATGCACTGGATGAACAAAACGATCTGGCAGGATTTGTTTCACCCGTGGGCCGCTAATAATGCCTTCCGTGCTCAGCGCAGGTACCAGGCTGATGCTACTGGAATAATCATCGGCATCGGCGAGTTCAAAGAACAGATGGTTGACGCCGCCACTGGTACGGCAGACGCGATCAACCGCTTCACCATGAGGGAAGCAGGAAGCAAAGCTGTAACGTTTGCTGGTATCCAGCTTCATTCCACCAATGGTGGTGTTGACGATACGGCCGCCAGAGCTGCTAAAGGGACGGTTATCAAGATCAACTTCCTGAGTCATGTTTGCCAGACCCACATACCAGCCACCACGTTGCAGGAAGGGGTTGCGGTTGTAGACGGCAGACAATACAAATTCCAGATCACTTTTGATGCGTGCGCCGGAAAATTCAGCTACAGCGACACCGGGTGAAATCGGGAACAGGGTGAATAAATCACGCAGGGTGATTTCACCGGCTTGACGACCATCACTGAAAGTTTGATCTGGGCTGACTTCATTGGCAGACAGAATAGCGTTACCAAAGCGGAAGCCGTTAGTCATGGACAAGTCCACGCCACCCGGAACAACGGTGTTGCTGACGTTAAACATGGCGTCAGCAATAAAGTTGTTCACTTCATCTTCCAACACCGCATCACGATGCAACATGACTTCGGTGTAGCCGACTACGGTATCCAGACTTTCAGTCAGCTGTACGCCGCGAGTCGTAATGTCGCCACAGTTATTTGCTGGACAGTAGCCACCGGGCATAAAGGTGTGACGTTGTACGGTTTCACCAATAAAGGGGGCTTCGGCAGCATCCACCAGAGCCTTGGTTGCAGGATCTTCGGCAACATCATCATCAACCGGAATGGCTTCCCAGATGAATTCTTCCACTTCACCATCATCGATAATCAGATCGAGTCGGCCAAGGTAAAGATCTTCATTGGTTTCAACCACGATAGTTTCGTGGTGGCGAAGGTGATGTATGCGACCAGATGCGCGAGACTTGACGCGTTTTTTACTGGCAACCAGCGCATTAACGGTGGTTTCATGGGTATGTGCCGAGAAAATAACATCGATGCCTTTAATTTGCTGAGCAATTTTGAGGTTCTGAGGAAGTCCCAGCTCAGACTGCACGACAATTACGGTAGCACCGAGATTTTGTACTTCCTGGATAATACCGGGTAGTTCTTCTGTACCCTGGGTGAAACGCAGGCCGATATTAAAGACATCAGGCTGCTGGGGTACGATGGCGGCAGTAATACCAATGACGGCGACATTGACGTCATCAACATTGAAGATTTTATAGGCTGGCAACACCCGTTTATTGTGTAGCTGAGGTGGTAAAGGCAGGCCGGTGACATCATTATAAAGGTTGATGGCCAGCGTTGGGAAGTTGGCAGCGGTGACACCAGGACCATCGAAAGCGTCTGCCATTACCCGGATGTTGGCGGGCAGGCCGGGTTTGGGGCCGAAGCTGGCAAAGCGGTTGCGGAACACAGCTGGGCCGTAGCCGAATTCCCAGTTGCCGGGCGTATAGGCATCGATACCGAAAGTATTCAGGGTGGGCATGATCGCATCACCGACGGTGAACATTACTTCAGCTGTGCCGTGGGTGGTGTCGCCAACAGCAAGCAGCAGGCTATTGGGGTTATCAGCGCGGATCTGGTTAATCAGGGTTTTATTCTTGGCCAGACCACCGCCCTGAGTGACAAAGCGTTCGCTGCCATCGGGGTTTTTGATCACGCCAGTATGGGACACCAGGTTGCCGTGGACATCAGACAGCTGGATCAGACTGATTACTTTATCATCACTGGCCTGAGCGGTAGACAGGCTGGCACCTATGCATAGCGCTAGTGGCAGTAGTAGTTTCCGACGGCTAAGTCGGTGGGTAATTTTAGACAAACTCATTCGTTACTCCTCATTCATTATTATGTGTGTGGCTCTACACAGGGGCGGCGCACTAACCCGGACTAATACCTTCACGAAATAACTTTCTAAAAAAATACGCGAAAAATTATTTCGTGAAGGTACTAATTACAACTGACACAGGAGCGGGTTGCTTTATTCCATATAATTTTGAATTCGGGGGGATCTATTATAGATATGACAAATCCTGCATAATATCCGCTTCAAATTAGCCATTGTGGAGCACCCTGTGAAGTTCACCGTTGATGCCTTTCGAGCCTGGAAAAACAGGAATGTCACCCTGCTGGGAATGTCGGGCGTGGGCAAGACACACCTTTCGGCGTTGCTGCGCCAGCACCACTGGTTCCATTATTCGGGTGATTACCGGATTGGCACGCGCTATCTGGATGAGCCGATACTGGATCTGATTAAGCAGCAGGCGATGCAGACGCCTTTTCTGCGAGATCTGCTGCGCAATGACTGGATTTATATTCGCAACAATATCAAGGTGCATGATCTGGGGCCGGTGCTGAGTTTTGTCGGCAAGCTGGGAAATCCAGAGAAGGGCGGGGTGGCGTTGGATGATTTCATTCAGCGGCAGGCACAGTATCGTGAGGCCGAAATTGCAGCGATGCGAGATGTGCCTAATTTTATTTGCAAGGCGCAGGAAATATATGGCTACTCGCACTTTGTTAATGACGTGGGTGGCAGCCTGTGTGAACTCGATGAGCCAGCGGTGATAGAGCAGTTAGCCAAGCATAGCCTGATTCTCTATATCCAGGTAACTGATGCCGAAGAAGAGCAGAAACTGATCCAGCGCGCACAGAGTGCGCCGAAACCACTCTATTACCGGCCAGAATTTTTACAGGAACAATTGCAAATTTATCTTGCTGATAACAGCCTGCAGTTTGCTGCTGAAATCGATCCTGATGATTTTACTCGCTGGGTGTTCCCGCGCCTGTTCCATTCACGCATCCCTCGCTATGAAGCGATTGCCAAACCGCATGGCTATACCGTGACATCTAAAGAAGTTGCGCAAGTGCATGATGAGCAGGATTTTCTCAACTTGCTGGAACTGGCAATCGAACGCAAGGGGACGGAATAGTCTTATGCCGCTAGTTGCTCATAACAACTTGCCATCCTTTGCCCAATTACAGAAAGAAGGCATTCGCGTATTGGCACCAGACTTTGCTCTGCATCAGGACATTCGTGAACTGCATGTGGGTTTACTCAACATGATGCCCGATGCGGCGCTCGCGGCAACCGAACGTCAGTTTTTTCGGCTGGTGGGAGAAAGTAATCCTATCGCGCAGTTTTATGTGCATCCGTTTAGTTTGCCACAACTACCTCGCTCGGATGATGCGCGCGCGTATATTGATAAATATTATGAGTCGTTTGCAACTATACGTGAACAGGGACTGGATGCCTTGATCGTGACGGGTGCTAATGTCGCAGGTCCTGAGCTAGACAACCAGCCCTTTTGGGAACCGCTGATTGAAGTTATCGACTGGGCACTGGAAAATGTCACCTCGACCCTGTGTTCCTGTTTGGCTACCCATGCCATGCTGCAGTTTCGCTATGGCCAGAAACGTATTCCGCAGGCAAAGAAAATTTGGGGTGTATTTCCGCATCAGGTCGTGGATAAATCTCATCCCTTAGTTAACGACATCAATACTCGATTTGACGTACCCCATTCGCGTTGGAATGCGGTAACCCGTGAGCAGTTTGATAAAGCGGGATTGCGAGTTCTGGTTGAGGGCGAGCAGGGCGTACATTTGGCAACTAGTGCCGATGGTTTGCGGGTGATCTTTTTTCAGGGGCATCCAGAATACGATACCATTTCTTTATTAAAAGAATTTAAGCGAGAAGCCTTACTCTATGCCGATGGCAAGATTGAAACATTCCCGCCATTTCCGGAAAATTATTTTTCTGATTTTGAAAAAGCACTGATCAAGGAATATCGATTGCTTGTCGATAACAGCAGAAAACAGGGAACAACTGTTCCTGAGTTTCCGGAAAAACAACTTGCCAGCGGGCTGGACAATACCTGGCGGGATAGTGCGGTAGAAGTATTGGGTAACTGGATGGGAACCATCTATCAGGTGACTAATCGTGATCGCCGTAAGCCATTTATGGTACATGTAAATCCGGATGATCCTCTTGGCCTGACAAAAAAATTATAGCCATGGTTTTACATGAAGATAAACAATGTCCTCGTTGTCAGCAGCTATTTGAATGCAAGTGTGGTTCAATCACGCTTTGCCATTGTTCGGAATCTTCGTTATCTGTAGAAGTTATTGAAGCGCTACGCCTGCGTTATGATGATTGTCTTTGTGCAAATTGTTTACGGCAAATACAGTCCGGTATGGTAGGGTTTGAAATAAATGATCTCGCAGAAAGTTGAGAGGATATCTACGTATGTAGGTTCGGTTTTTACCCTTCGGGCACTATGAGTCGTACCGGTACGGCTGAAGCCGAACCTACAATAAAATTTTGCAGAGAGAAAAAATATTTATTTAGGTTTACGACGATAGCCGATTATTGCGGCCACACCCGTTAGCATTAACCATAGTGATGCCGGTAAGGGTACGGCACTGGTGCCCAGATATTGTAACTTCATTCCATATTTTCCAAGGTTCAATCTTTCATCCGTTTTATACACCAGATTGATGAAATATTTCCCGGCTTCAGCTTCAAAATTAAAACTGCCGTTACCCCATATTTCGGCCATTTTTTCTGTGCTGCTGCTGATACTCAGACCCAGCATGTCAAAATTTACCGGAAAATTAAAATCTCGCAAACTTACTTGATAAGCCCCTGCTTCTTTTAATGTTACGTGTTTATTAAAATACCCAGTGAAAAATGTATTGTCACTGCCAACCACGCGAGCATCTTCATAAATTATATAACTTTCCGATATGGTTGGGGTGCTTAGTAATGTTATTGGGTTACGCAAATATAAAACATTGTTATTTACAAATATCTGATCATTGGTGTTTATCATTTCTGAGCTGGATGAGGTTAATGTGCTGGCATGACTCATGTTTGAGCCAATAAATAATGTTATTACTAATAAATTTTTCCACGAAAATATGGAGTGTATTTCTTTTAACATGGTTTTCTCCCAATTTTATATTAAAAATAATTATTGCTGATTGTATTTGTTGCTGAGGTAGCTCTTCATAAATTGATGGATATCGTTATCATCTGGCTTTACGCCAGTAATTTTCTGAAATTGTTTCTGTATAATTTCCACAGGCATCCCGCATAGCGCCAGTAACTCAATATCGTTACGGGCAACTCGTATTTTATTGTTACCCATATTTTCATTGATCAATGAATCTAGTTTGTCGGCATCCAAATCAAAATGACGATTTAGCTCGTTGCAATATTCGATCATTGTGGGTAACAAAGCTGTCCCACATATAGAGGGATCATGAAAAGCGGACAGATGTGTCAGTGCTGTTTTTATTGCGTAACGCACCACATCTGATTTTCTTACCCTTAATCTTTCTGCCATCAACTTTATCTTTCGACGTTCAGATTCAGAAAGTCGAACTGAGATACTGCAAGATTTATTTTCCATTGTTGTTTACTCATCCATGCCATTGGTTTATGCCGCGCACTTTGTCATGCAGGTATTACGCATGTATGACAAAGCCAATACAATCCCATGACAATTGCCCTACAAGCATGCCTGCTAGCTGTTAAAAAACTCGATTGTGTGTCGGTTTACTGATGAATTGAGGAGCGTAGATACTGGGAAAAGCTGTGACCGGGGTCACGGTTTTGGATGGTTTTTCTGAGTCTGGTCAAGTTTAGGGGCTTGAGGGTCGTCATGTTGGTTACCTTCATGATGGATCCAGACACATGTATACATGCATTAAAAACAATTACTTAGCTAAAATTAAAAGCGGTACAATTCTACTTGCACAGGGGGTTTTTCTGAGCCTTATTATGCTGTTGTGCAACCCGCTTTACGCTGCATCAAATATGAATATTCAGTCTGTTTCCTACAAGATTCGCTTACAGATATTACTTGCTGATTTACAGGCACAGACGAGCTCGGAAAAATTTAAAGTTGAAGCGGTAAATGCTTTTTTCAATCAGGTTCCCTATGCGCATGACAGCCGGGTATGGGGTCAGAAAGATTATTGGGCAACACCGGATGAATTTCTTCAGCGTCGGATGGGTGACTGTGAGGATGTCGCCATTGCCAAATACTTCACTCTACGCAAACTCGGTGTTAGTGATCATAAATTGCGTCTGGCCTATGGGAAAATAGCTGATTTCCAGAGTGGACTGATTCAGCCTCACATGGTGATGATCTATAAGCCTGATAACAGTTCGTCGGTGGTGCTAGATAATTTGAACATGCATTTACGCAAGGTCTCGGAGCGTCAGGATCTAATTCTTGAATATACGTTCAACATGGAATCACTATGGCGCTGGCAAGAAAATACTCCAGTTTTACTGGGCAAAGCAAATACCTTAGAACCCTGGAGAAATCTTCTCAAACGTTTGTAATGTAGGCGTGAGTTATTTGATGCTGCTGGCTTTTATTCCTCGGTTAATAATACTGTCATCTTAAATCATTATTCTTTCCTCAAGGCCGGTATCGCTATCGGCCTTTATGACACCTTATTTTATAGGTATGGTTTTAGCTGCATAAAACCTCCCAAAAAACTGTCACATAAACTTCATTTTCATTTAATCCAGCCGTCACATTTCTCCTCTAAAGTTCACCGTGTCAGCAGATACTGCTGAATTTAGAACGACGTAGCGTCGCTCTGGGCATTTGGAAGTAAAACCATTTTGCCGGAAAGCCGCAGTGAAAAAGCCACACCTGTC
Source organism: uncultured Thiohalophilus sp. (assembly GCA_964539595.1). Classification (GTDB taxonomy): domain Bacteria; phylum Pseudomonadota; class Gammaproteobacteria; order UBA6429; family Thiohalophilaceae; genus JAADGZ01. Next base: position 21,635 of record CAZIJT010000005.1, read on the forward strand.
GCGAGGCAGGGTCGGAAAGCCACGGGTCTTTAGATGATTAAAGATAGCCGGGTTGCCACAGCAATGAGGCAACCCGGCTTTTTTGTGGGTGCTGTTTATAGAACAAACAGAAACCCGGATGTCGCAAGGGACATCCTTGCGACACGGGTAGTAAATATTGTCATGTGTATTTTGCATATGGCTGGGGTAGGAAAAAAGATTTTTAATCTACGGAGATAATAAATGAAAACATCAATGAAAATTATTGCAGCTTCTGTTGCACTGGCTATGAGTGGTGTAGCGAATGCGGCTATTCTTCAGAGTAGTCAATATATAGGTTCAGGTGAATTATTCCTGACGGCATGGGATCAAGTTGGTCAGCAGTCTTATTCACTGGATCTGGGTGTCCTGCAACGGGATTTTCTAGCTAACACCAACCAGACTCTAAGCTATGACCTTAGCGCTGATGCCAACTTTGCACCTTTCATGAATAACAGTAATACGATTTATGCGGTTTCTGGTGGTGATGATTCTTTCCAGGTTGCTGAAACCTACGGCTTCGTTATTACCTCAAGCTCAGGTATCGACAGCGTTCAAGCGGGTGCTTTAACTCAATCCATGGTTGGTGGCGTTGTTGGTTCTATCGATGTCATGGCGCTGAACTCTAATACTGATGCCGGTGACCAGTTGGATCCCAGTTTGAATTTGTCCAGCTATTCAGTTCCCGGTGATAACGGCTACTTTGGCGTAGGTCAATGGAGTGTTAATGCCGGTGGTACACCTTTTGTCACCACCACAGCTATTGATAGCAGCTCACCGTTTTATTTTGGTGGTATAGCGTCTGATTATGCAACTGGCGTAGTAACAGAAATGCCTAATGTCTGGACTTTAACTAGCACTGGTCAGTTGACTTATGCACCTGTTTCAGCCGTTCCTGTTCCTGCTGCTGTTTGGTTGTTCGGTTCTGGTTTATTAGGTTTGGTTAGTGTTGCTCGTCGTCGTAAATCTTAAGTAAAAAATTCTCCAGCTTGCTACCAGAGTTCAGGTAGTCGGCTGGATGAAATGATGATTAAAAATATTTTTATATTTGAGGAAAACAAAATGAAACTGAAACAAATCGCAACGGCTATATCTGCCGTTCTGTTATCTGGCTCCGTATTTGCTATTAGCCCAACCACTACACCGGATATTGAAATCTTTATGTCGGGCGCCTCTGCTCAGGATAAGGCTATTAAAGCCCTGTTTTCTGATATGTGCGTAACCGGAACTCTGGATACCTTTAAAGATAACTCCAACATTGATAAACCCGGTAAGGCTCATACAGCTTATTTCTGTACCCTTGATAATGCCAAGGTATCTGGTCTGTCACTGACTGCGCCTAATGTCCTGTTCCACAAGCGTTCAGCCGGTGGTTCAGCCATGGGTGTCAATCCAGTTATCGATGAAGTAGCAATCAATGCCATGAACATTAATAACGGCAACTGTGCTGCGCCTGATGCCACAGCAGGTGAAACTTTTTACCGCTGTGATATCACTGAATTTGAAGCAGATAATGCAACTCGGACCGGTAATCTGGATCTGGTTGTCTCCGATGCAGGTGTTTCTGATGTTAACCCTGAAATGTTTATTGGCGTTAACACCCCGGATGGTAATGATGCAGTTAATGCCGTTACCGTAGGTAACAAAATGGTTGTTAAGGCTGCTGCTGCCCTGGTGTTTGGCGTACCGGTGACAACCACTCTGCGTGATGCCTTACAGGAAGCTCAATTCCAAGGTAATGCTACCTGTACAACATATGATGCATCTATTATTGACCCGCTGTTGCAGCCGCGTGAATCTGAAGCATGTATGCCCAGCTTGACTCGAAACCAGGTTGCTTCGATTGCTGCTGGTAAAATTCAGAACTGGGGCTCATTCAAGATCAACGGCGTTTCTTTGACCGATCCCAGTGTTGTTAGCAACATACCGGCTAGCACCAAGGTTACTTACTGCCGCCGCGTCAATGGTTCTGGTACCCAGGCGCAACAGAACGCCAAGTTCCTGAATTACCCTTGTACAGCGGGCGCGCTAGAACCTGCTGTTGCTCCAGGTAATCCTTTCATCGGTCCAGTTGTGCAGGCGAATTCTGGCTCGGGTGATATGAGTACCTGTCTGAATGACTTCAATAACGGCACCAACCTTCATACCGCATCCTGGGCGCTGGGCACACAGTCCACTGAGAAAAATGCTGATCTGGCGGATGATTATCGTTACGTCAAGATCGATGGCATTACTCCGACTCTGGAAAATGCGGCCAGCGGCAAGTATCTCGACTGGGCCGAGCAGACTTTCCAGTGGCGCAATACGACTAGCAATGGTCCTACCGGTGACTCACTGGTTGTGATTGAAACTATCGCCAGTCAGGCCAGTACGCCAACTACTCTTGCTGGTCTGAACGCCAGCTTTAACCACACCTGGGGACAGGCCGGTTATATGGCGGTTAGTACCAACTTTGCACCTACTACCACGGGTATCCTGGATCTGGCTGCACCCGTCACACCTTATACCCATGCGCCAAAAGGCAAGCTGGATAACTGTGTTGTACCGGTTGTAAATGATGTTTATCAGAACAGCCAGCTCTAAGCTGCGTATCTCAGAGCACGGTGTTTCTGGATTTTAAATTACCAGTCACACCATGTTTTGAAAAGAAACAAGCTGTTTCAATCTATGCAATATAGTCTGAAACAGGAGAAGGGAAATGGAGTCAGCCCTCTGTAAGGGGGGCTGGCTTTATCTATTTCTCATGTTAAATTTTTTTATTTGCTGAGGGTTATTCATTGTTTTATTTTGTTGTAGTAATAAAAACAAAGGTTAAAAATTATTCACTATTGACGATGTCTTTGTTGTTTTTATCATTATGGCTTTATAACTATCAAGTTAGTGCAGAACCCCTTGATAGTGCTATCGATGAAAATACTTCGATGAGGGAAGAAGTGGCGGCTCCTTTGATGAATATTCAGGAGTTTCGAGTAGAAGGAAATACGCTATTAGAACAGACCCGTTTGGAACGTATTGTTTACTCTTTTCTTGGCCCAAATAAAACCATTAAAGATATCGAACAGGCTCGTGCCATGCTGGAATCAGAATATCGAAATTCAGGTTATCCCACGGTGCTGGTGGATATACCGGAACAGAATGTTGTCAATGGCATTGTGCGTTTGCGCGTGACCGAAGGTCGGGTAGATCGACTAAAAATTACTGGATCGCATTATTATCTTCTTAGTGAGATTCGTGATCAGGTACCTGCGCTGGGGAAAGACAATGTTCCATACCTGCCCGATGTTAAGCAACAGATGGCTGATATGAATCAGCAAAGTCCGGATCGTTCGATTACACCGATAATGCGTCCGGGACGTGAGCCGGGTACGTTGGAAGTTGAACTTAAAGTTAAAGATAAACTTCCACTGCATGGCAGTCTGGAAGTTAATGGACGAAATACTGAAAGCACCACACGTGCCCGAACAGTGGGCTTGCTTCGCTATGATAATCTCTGGCAACGTTTCCACAGTATTTCTTTACAATATCAGGCTTCACCTGAAAATCGTGATGAAGTAAAGGTCATGGGCGGAACCTATGTTTTCCCCTTGCCAGAGTCGGGTGCTCGGATTGCCTTATTTGCAGTGCGCTCAGATTCCGATACGGAAATTGCCAGTGCTGGCGCTCTGGATGTTATCGGTAAAGGTAAAATTTTAGGCGGGCGGGTAATTATGCCGCTGCAAGGTAGTCGTGAATATTTTCACAGCCTGACCTATGGTGTTGATTATAAAAACTTCAAAGAAGGTCTAAATCTGATTGGTTCGGATACTCAAAATACACCGATCACCTATTATCCTTTTAGCCTTCGCTATGACTTAACCCAGCGTAGAAAACGCAGCATCACCAATTATGGCATTGGAACCACCTTTGGCATTCGTGGGCTCAATGATCAAGTCGAGTTTAATAATAAACGAATTTTTTCCAAATCAAATTTTATTTATTTATCCGGTGACTTACAGCATCGGTTCCCTATTGTGGCCGGTTTTCAGGGACAAGTAAAAATCTCTGCCCAGTACACAGATTCACCCTTGATCAGTAATGAACAATATACCGCGGGGGGATCAGAGACCGTGCGTGGATATTATGAATCACAGGTTTTAGGTGATAACGGTGTGCTGGGTTCGCTTGAATTACACACGCCGTATCTGGGGAGTAAAAGCTGGAATAAAGTCCAGGACTTTTATGCTCTTTGGTTTTTGGACGCCTCGAAGATGTGGATATTACAGGCCTTACCGGATCAACCCACAGGTTATCAGATTTCTAGTAGTGGGGTCGGTATGCGTTTGAAAACAGGTTACCTGAATATGGCACTGGATGCGGGTTATCCGTTTAACACCATCAGTAAAGTAGAGAAAGGGGATGTGCGTGTACATTTCCGATTGGCCTATGAGTTTTAGTTGTTGTTGGGCTTCACTTTCGTTCAGCACCAACCTACAGAATTATTGGGTTTGTAAGTAGGTTGGTGCATCACGAAGCGATGCCCAGCAAAGATAAAATATATTGTTAAACCTGGGTTAGTAGCCTTTGGAGCATTAAAATGAATCTGCAAAAAAATACCAGTTCAGAAAGTAAAATAAAACTGAGTCTGCGACCATTGAGTACCAATATTCGCATGTTGATGGCAGGTTCTATTGTCCTGGGGAGCCTAAGCCTGGCTTCACATTCTAGTGCAGCCTTACCCTTACCGAAGCCGGTAGGTGCCTGGGCAACGGCACGAAGTCCTTTACCTCGGGTGTCCACGGCCAGTGGCTGGTCACAAGTTAATGCGGATTTATGGCGCTCAGGCTCAACGGAAGCACAATTTTCAGATAAAACCTTAACAGTGAAACAGACGGAAGGCAAAGTCATCTTGAGTTGGGATTCTTTTGATATTGACGTTAGTCATCTGGTTGAATTTAAACAACCCGATAGTAACTCGATTGCCTTAAACAGGATTGTAAATTCAGCTTCCCCCTCAAAAATATTGGGTACGCTAAAAGCCAATGGACAAGTTTATTTAATTAATAATAACGGCTTCCTGTTTGGAGCCAATTCTGTTGTCGATGTTAATTCACTGGTGGTCTCGACGCTAAATATTTCTGATGATGTATTTAATCGCGGAATTTCTAAAGTTTTTGATGCGGATGCTAGTGCAGCATTTACCGGCGGGGGTGAAGTTTATCTGCGTAATCCAAATACGGGCGACTTTATTCTTGATACGCAGGGTAATCGTTTTAAAGTGGGTGTTTATGTTGAGGAAGGCGCACAAATAACTACCAATAATGCTGGTCGTGTGATCATGGTTGCACCTGAAATTATTAATAATGGAACGATCACCAGTGCAGATGGACAAGTGTTAATGGTGGCATCAACAGATCGGGTTTATTTACAGGAATCTTCTAATGAATCAATTCGAGGTCTACTCGTCGAAGTCGGCATCGGAGGGGAAGTCATTAATGGCGGTAATATTATCACTCCGCGAGGTAATACTACGCTGATGGGGTTTGCGGTAAATCAAAATGGAATTATTTCTGCAAGCACGAGTGTACAGGTCAACGGCAGCATTCGCCTTTTAGCAAGGGAAAATGCGCCGTTAATACCAAGAGTTGTAAACAGTAAAAGTATATTAGAAGCAACCACAACAACCCGCGCAAGCGATCTGATCGATGGTCTGGGAACGCGCGCAAAAGTGACGTTGGGCGAAGACAGCATAACCGCCGTTATTGCAGAAATTGAAGACAAAAGTACAGCTGTTGCAGAGCAGGTTCAAGCTGTTTCCAGTGTTGAAATTATGGGGCAAACCGTACATTTCAAATCGAATTCGGCTGTAATTTCACCATCTGGAAAAGTTGATGTTGTAGCAACTGAAACACCAAATGCTCCCAATAATATGGATATTGAAAATAGCAGTGAAATCATTATGGATGCCGGTAGTATCGTTGATGTGGCCGGTCTTACCTCGGCTGAAAAGTCGATGGAAAGCAATATCATTGAAGTAGAAACGCGGGGTAATGAGTTTGCTGATGCACCTGTACAGAAAAATGGTTTTCTGCATGGAAAAACCTTGAGTGTGGATATCCGCGAAGGCACACCCCTTGCTGATATTCAGGCGACACTTGATGCGATAAAAAGCACGGTGGAAGAGCGTAGTGTTGAAGGCGGAACGGTTAATTTTTCATCTCAGGGTAAAGTGACACTAAAAGAAAATTCGACTGTTAATATTTCAGGTGGTGCGATTAATTACCGTGAGGGTTATATTAATACCACTCAGTTAGTGGGTGTCAATGGAAAAATATATGATATTGGTCAGGCTGATCCAGATTTGGAATACGTTGGTATTTTAGGTGAAGTTAGTAAAGAATATACAAAATGGGGGGTAACAAAAACATGGAAAGTTGCTAGCCCCTTTAACCGAGGATACTTTGAGTCGGCTTATACTGATGGGCAGGCAGCAGGTGCATTCAACATTAATACCCATGTGCTGCTTCAGGATGGCGACATTATCGCTAACACCCTTAACGGGCGACGTCAGCAACGTGCGGATCTGCGTGCAAGTGGGGGTAGTCTGAATGTTAATCTTGACTATTACGGCCAAAGTTATCAAAGCCTGGTATTTCAGAATAATAAGGAATTTAACAGTCCGAATCTTGATGATCTTGTTTCGAGAGGAGACGATGGTTCAACTGCTCCTGCACCGTTGATCATCGACGCAAATTATTTTAAGCGTAGTGGTTTACAACATGTTAGTTACACCACCCGAAATAAAATTACTCTGGTGGACGGCACTGATATGCAACTATCCGATGGTGGTAGTTTCTCCCTTACCGGTACAAGTATTGATGTTGCTGGGAAAATAGAGGGGCACGGCACAGATATCAGCATGACAGCTACTCTGGGCGATGTGCTGCTGACTGAAAATGCATTGATTGATACCAGTGGTCGTTGGGTAAATGACCATCCTATTATTAAGCCGGTACTGGATTTTGAAGGCGTATTTATTGATGCAGGCAAGGTAAGTATTACTTCTGAGTTGACGAACGTCATTATGAATGAGGGTTCTCTTATTCGTGCGAACGGGGGTGCCTGGCTGACTTCTGGTGCTGAGCTGGAAACAGGTAAGGGGGGCGATGTTTCGTTATCCTCGTCAACCGATGATGTTCGTTTTGGCAGCCTGGTTCTTGATGGCCGTATTGAAGGTTTTTCCTTTAATGAAAGTGGCTCGCTTAGTCTTACTACAAATGAATTCCGTTTTTCATCAACAATACCTAAGAACCCTGATTCTTTAAGCACTAACCCGGTTTATATTGCAGAAACTTTCGTCGAAGAAAACGGCTTCTCTAGCTATGAATTTAATTCAATTCGCAATGGCATTACTTTTGAGGAAGGCGTATTACTGAAACCTTCACGGGAAAACCTGGTGCTGAATAGTCGTGATGTCTTCTCGACGGCCTCGACAGTGGATGTTTCTTCTATTTCAATTCGTCAGCGCCTGCCGGATGAGATCCGTCAGCCGGTTAATCTTGGTTTCATGCATAAACCCTCTGTGATTCAATCGCAGGACAAGGCGATTCATATGCAAGCGGGTAGCCAGATTCTTACCGAGGTGGGTGCCGAGGTCAGCTTTACTTCCAGCACCAGCCTTTATATGAACGGTATTGTCGAAGCACCAGCAGGAAAAATTTCGCTGACTATTACTGATCCCAACGGAAGGGATCAGGGTTATATTCCTGAGCAAGGGATCTGGTTAGGTGCAGATAGTCTGCTTTCGACGGCTGGTACCTTTATTTCGGCCAGCAATCCGGTTCCTGGTTTGCGTGATGGCGAATTGTATGACGGTGGCAAGGTCATACTGGAAGCAAATCGCGGATTTATCCTTATGGATGATTTAGCCATGATTGATGTATCCGGCACCACTGCAGTGCTGGATCTTCCTGATGAAACTTATCAGGGGCCGGGTGTACGCCTGCAGGAAATCTTTGTTGCTTCCGATGCTGGTGAAGTTAATCTGACAGTGGCGGAAGGCATTATTATTGAGGGTACGATTCTGGGTCAGGCGAACAGTAGCCTTGGTGCGGAAGGTGGTAGTCTGAAAGTTGAGTTTGTAGGACGGAGTCAGACCAACATTGATTTAGCCGGTACAGGTGCGACGCCGTTTATTGAAACAGAACGAAAAATCATAGTCAGCAAAGAAAAATCACAATCTGCCATTGAGTTACCTGAACAGGGCGAAGCAATTGCCGATGAAACCAACGGTTACGTCTGGCTTGACGGTGGCCTGCTCAATGACAGTGGCTTTGATTCTATCGAGTTGAAAGGCAGCAGTATTGTCTTTGAAGGTGACAGCGGCATTATCGCCGGACGTGAAGTGATCCTGGATGGCAAGAAGATCGTATGGCAGGGCAATAATATAGATGATACCGGTCTGACAGCAATCCTTGCACCTTATGTGGCTCTGGGTTCATCCAGTCGTCAGGATGCTGATAATGCCATTAGTGGTAACGGTCGCCTGCTGGTTGAGGCCAATATGATTGAACTGCTAGGCGCAACCAGTTTGCAAGGTTTTGAACAGGTCAATCTTAATAGTCATACCGATATTCGGCTGCGTGGTTATCGGGATAACCAGTCAACGTCTCTAACTACACTCGGCGAGTGGAATAGCTACGGCGAGCTAACTTTTTCAGCCGACATAATTTATCCAGCAACACTAACGAATTATACGATTAAAGCAGACAATGTGGTATTTGCTAAACATCATCATGCAGACAAAAATATGCAATCTGTTTTCGGTGATGATGCCGTTTCTATTATGGCCAACTTTGATCAGTTAGATAATATACGACCGGTTCTTTCGGCTGGTGGACGGTTGGCGGTAGAGGCAGATACTATTTATCAGGCAGGTGTGCTACGCGCACCGTTGGGAGAAATCAGCTTGAGTGCGACTACCCTGTTAAGCCTTGAGGCAGGCAGTCTAACCTCAACTTCGGCGGAAGGTCAGATCATTCCTTTTGGGCGAACCTCAGAAACGGGGTTGGACTGGCAATATGATTTTAGTGAAGGCGATACCCTACGTGTGACCGTGCCTTCAGAAAAGCGTATTTTACTATCCAGTGATGATGTGCGTTTCAATGAAGACGCGGTGATTGATATGCGCGGGGGAGGGGATCTTCAGGCCTGGGAATTTGTTTCAGGACCGGGGGGGACGCGTGATATTTTTGCCAGTGATTCAGGATCCTTTGCGGTTATTCCTGCATACACGAATTATGCTCCTTATGATGAAGGGGAAACAAATGTGGCTGGGTTCAAGGTGGGCGATACAGTCTATCTTTCTGGCGTGGACGATCTTCCCGCCGGGGAATATGCGTTGTTACCGGCTCGTTATGCTCTGCTTGATGGCGCGTATCTGGTTACTCCTCAACAAGGGTTTAACAATATAACGCCAGCAACCCAGAGTTACATGACCGATAAAACGCCCGTTGTTGCTGGTCAATATCAGGTTACGGGTACTGAGTTTCATGAACAGCGTTGGAGTGGCTTTGCCGTCGAGACCAGTACACAGGCGCGTAGCCGAGCTGAAATATTACTTACCCGTGCTAATCGATATTATACCGACACGGCATTATCCAATGAAACGCGGGTTCCCTTCTTGCCAGAAGATGCTGGGCAGTTAGGTATTTCTGCACTCAGCAGTCTACAGCTGGCGGGTGAATTAAAAAGTGATGCTGATGGGCGAGGTGGCCGGTTGGATATTGAAGCGACGAATCTCGCTGTCGTCAATCAACGTTCTGCCCCCGGTGTGAATGATGATCGGGTTGAATTATTGGCCGATGAATTAAATCAGCTGAAGATGGAAAGCCTGTTGTTGGGGGGTATTCGTAAACAAACGGAGGAGGGTACAGAACTAACCGTTGCCACACAATCGCTTAGCATTGAAACTAATTCCAATGATACTAATGACACACTCACACTTGGCGGCACCGAAATTCTGTTAGCGGCACAACAAAGCATTGATCTTATGCAAGGCGTTACAGTGCAAGCAGAAGGTGATGGCGGGCTTGGCTCTGATAGCTTGATAGTTAAGGGTGATGGTGCGCTGCTGCGTGTCAGTGCCGGTGAACAGGTTAGTATTTCACGATTAGGTGGTAGCGGTGAGCAGGGTACGATAAACATTGAAAATGGTGCCTTGCTTTCAGCTAGTAGTTCGATGTTATTGGATGCCGCTTATGAAACAAGCATAAAGGGCAAACTTGATATCGCTAACGGCTCGTTAAATATTGGTGCGGAGCGTATTAATCTCGGAAATGCGCCCATTTCAGAAATTGGTCTGCGACTGGATCGTGATCTTATAGATTCCTTGAACCTGAGTGAACTGGTGATGACCAGTCGTCAAGGAACCTATGTGTATGGCGATGTCGATTTTAGTTTTGATAGTATTGTTTTTGATGGTGCTGGTATTGTTTCTAATGGTGATGGCAATAACCGTTTCACCGTTGAAGCGGATAACTTACGCTTCACCAATAGTGCGCTCGGCGTTGATCTGTTCTCCTCCTCAGAAGATGTTTTCATCGTTAATGCCAGGAATGTTGAGCTGGGTAAAGGTGACTATATTCTGGCTGGATTTGACTCTGTAGATATGATGGCCAGTGAACAGATAACCGGTACAGGTGAATCTCATTTCACAGTTAAATCAAATATTAATCTAAATACGCCGTTACTTAGCAGTGGCAATGGCGCAAATACAAATATTGATTCGGCTGGTTATCAATTTACGCTCAGTCGTCTGCAAACAGATGAACCGCTAGTTGCTGCGGGTATTGGTGGGCGTTTGAGTATTGACGCTGAGACCATCCGTAATCAGGGTACTATCCTGCTGCCTTCCGGTACGCTTGAGTTAAAAGCGATGCAGGGCCTATTAATTGATGATGCTGTGATTGATGTTAGTGGGATTAGAAAATCATACCAGGGCGAAATAAAGACGGCGTCTGCGGGTAAGGTTGTTTTGACCTCCGAGCAAGCCAATGTTGAATTAACTCAAACTTCACGCATCGAACTTTCTGCTGTTGATGAAGGTGGTGATGCCGGGCTACTGGACGTTAATGCATTACAAGGTGAGTTCATCTGGCAGGGGACGGTATCGGCGGCAGCAGCAAAAGGTAATGGCGGAAGTTTTGATTTGAATGAAGACAGCATGAGTGTGTTTTCTGTACTTAATGCGCAACTTTCCAGTGCGGGATTTGATGAATCTGTCAGTGTCCGTGTGTTGCAGGGTAATATTGCCCTTGTCGCTACCGATACACTTAAGGCGCATAAGACAAGCCTCACCGCTGATACAGGTAATATCATAATCGACGGTACGATTGATGCGAGTGCTAATCATGGTGGACAGGTAACGCTGTCGGCGGGGGACAATGTTGAGCTAAGTGGCCGTGTTGATGCGAGTGCCACAGCCGCGTATGGCAATGGCGGCTCAGTACAGTTGGCCACCGTTGATAATGATAATGATGGTATTGGCGAGATTAATGTAAGCGGTGAGATTGATGTCTCTGCCGGAAGCAACGGTGAGGGCGGGGATGTAACGTATCGTGCGCTTCGCCTTGATGCTGATAGTAATGGACAGGATGATGAGATTGCAATTGTAAACACCGGAATGATCATTGGTGCAACAGCCATCAATTATGAGGCAGTCCGTATCTATGAAAACGTAAATGGTATTACTCAAACGCAATTGAATCAATGGCAGCTTGATACGCAAAACTATATGGGTTTTTCTGATGCAATGGAAGCTCGCCTGAACGCAAGTGGGAATACTGGCCAGGTTCTTCCCGGTCTGGAAATCCGTAGCAATGGGGATATGAGCATTGCTACGGACATCGATTTTGCAAGCTGGCGTTATGGTGATGATAGAACACCCGGCATTATTACCCTGTCTGCTGAAGGTGATTTATTGATCAATCAGGATATCAGTGACGGCTTTGCAACGACGAATATTAACACTGCATATGGTGCTATCCCGGTAACGGATCTGCTGATGACTGGTGAATCCTGGTCCTATCGTCTGCTAGCGGGTGCGGATAGACGAAGTGCTAATGTTATGGATACGAACTCTGGAACAGGCAATATTACAATTGCTAATAATACAAAAGTGCGTACCGGCACAGGCTTCATTGATATCGCTAGTGGAAATGATCTGATACTCAGCAATGATGCCTCAGTAATTTATACCGCAGGTCGGACAACCGATGAAAATCGTTGGGGCGGCCTGTCTAATGAAACGGTTGCTTTTGTTTACTATGCTGAATATCCGATTGATGGAGGTGATATACGTATTAACACCGGCGGTGATATTCAGGGTGCAGTCAGTGATCAGTCTATTCGAGACTGGTTGATGAGCACCGGTAGCTGGAGTCGTGATGAGAATCATAGGGGTGAAATGCCTACAGCCTGGGGACTGGCTCTGACCCAAACCATGTTTACCGGCGACCCGGCGACCTCAGCCTTCCGTCAGGGTATTGGTGCGCTGGGCGGTGGTGATATTGAGATTAATGTCGTAGGTAATATGCAGGATGTCTCGGTCATGATACCGACCAGTGGCAAGCCTATGGGTGAATCACTTTCAGTCGATCCTACTATTCCATATTTTAACGAGAACCGGGTTGAAATTTCCGGTGGTGGTTCATTAAATGTGAAGGCAGGGGGCGATATATTGGGTGGCATGTTCTATCTGGGTGAAGGTGAAGGAAATATAGATGCAGAAGGTGGCCTGCTGGCCGGGAGCAATGATGTGCATCCCATGCTTGCGATGGGTGACACACAGTTTGCTATTACCAGTAATAATAAACTTGGCATTGGTGCGGTCTTTGATCCGCTGATTGAACAGTCGAGTTTCAACTCGGCAGGTAATTCCTATTTCTTTACCTATTCAGGAGATTCATCGCTTTCCTTAAGCTCGGTTGCCGGAGATATACGCTTTTATAATGATGGCAATGAAAATGAAGTGATTTATCCCGCCAGTCTATCAGCTAGCAGTCTGGCCGGTGATATTGTTATCGACAAAGGTTTCACCCTGTTTCCCTCAATAACAGGGCAGCTTGAATTACTGGCCGAAAATAATATTTTTGCGAGCTCGACAACTGAAACTAGAATATTTATATCAGATGCCGATCCCGAATTGGTTCCTAATGTCCTCAATCCTGTCACTATCAGTAATGAACGTTATTTGCAACTTGATCCTTTCCGTGATGCGGATCAGATACATGCTACAACGCCTCTACATATTAACGATGATGAGCCGGTGAAGATTGTTGCCATTAATGGATCAATTAGCAGTCCCGGTAGTCTAGTGATAAATTTACCGAAGAAAGCCGAAGTTTATGCTGGTCAGGATATCAGTAATAGCAGTTTTATTATTCAAAATACCAACAAGGATGATCAAACTCTAATTACTGCTGGCCGTGATTTTAGTTTTGAAATCCCCCGGCTATTTGATGGGGGCGTTCAGTCAAAAGATCAGCGTGTGCAAATTGCAGGGCCGGGTCAGCTAATATTACAGGCAGGTCGTAATGTTGAGCTGGGTACTTCAGTAGGGATTGAAACGATTGGTAATAGTAAAAACCCGGTGCTCGCGGAAACGGGTGCTGATGTGGTTGTGATTGCAGGTGTTAAAGACAATATGGATTACGCTGGCTTTGCTGATACCTATGTATATCAAAGCGATAAGTATATCGCCGCATTGAGTACGTTTGTTGATAGCGGTGTACTTGATTTTGATCAGACATCAGACTCCAATTCATTGATTGGACTGGATGTGAGTCGCGAAAGATTTTCCAGATTGAATGAGAAAAACCAGCAAACATTTTTGCGTGAACTATTTTTGCGAGAGATACGTGATGTCGGAGCAAAAAGCGCAGAAGAGAGAAGTGGTTACTATCAGCCTGCCTATGATGCAATAGCTAGCTTATTCCCCGGTAGTTATGACGGCAACATTAATCTGTATTTTAGTAAAATACACACCCTGGATGGTGGAAATATCCAGTTACTCACTCCGGGTGGTGGCGTTAATGCAGGACTGGCAACCAGTGCAGGTTTATCAAAGCAGCCAAGTGATCTTGGTATCGTTGCCCAGCGTGAAGGCAAGATTGACGCTTTTGTGCGGGATGATTTTGAAGTAAATCTGTCGCGAGTGTTCACCTTGGCGGGGGGGGACGTCATGTTGTTTTCTGAACAGGGTGATATTGATGCCGGGCGTGGAGCCAAATCGGCGTTAGCCGCACCCGCACCTATTATTAGTTTTGATGAAAATGGCAATACACTTGTTGAATTTCCCAATGCTATTCAAGGCAGTGGTATTCGCACTGTAGCGTCTGGCGATGGTGAAGCCGGAGATGTTTATCTATTTGCGCCTCAAGGTGCAATTGATGCAGGTGATGCGGGGATTTCGAGTGGTGCTGGAGGTATCTTTGATGCACCTATCATTAGTAACAATATTGATGTAGGAGGTGTTGCTGTTGGTTTGCCTACTGCCTCAGCCAGTATTGCTGCTGGCCTTACTGGCGTTAGTAATCTTTCAGCATCAAGTAGCAAAATGGCAGAAGAATCCACCAGCAGTATCGGCAAGACCAGTGAAGAAGCCGGTTTTTCTGATACCCCGATGGGCTTCCTCAATATCGAGCTGCTTGGTTTTGGTGGCGGGGTAACTACTACTAGCGCACCCAGTATAAATACCGGTAGTAAGATAAAGTTCTAATCTAAAATGTAGGTTGGGCTCAGGTGTCGGAGTCAACATGCTACAAAGATTTCATATGTAGGTTGGGCTGAGCAACGTGAAGCCCAATAGTTTCCTAGGCTGTCCAATATCATTCCAGATGTTGGGCTTCGTTTCACTCAGCCCAATCTACCTATTCATTCATACCCTCGAATAAATCTGTTTTGTCATCAGCCTGAAACATATCTGCAAGAAAATAGCGCCTGAAATCAAAAGCAGAGCAAAAGATGACACTTATGTTACAGACTAAAATAATTTTGTTAATTATCGCCATGTTACCTGCCATTGCCAATGCCTGGTGGCATGAAGACTGGTCATATAGAAAAGAGCTCACCCTGGACTCGAGTTCTGTCGTCACGGATGAGGCGCTGGAAAATGCAACAGTGCTTGTGCGTTTGCATACCGGTAACTTTGGCTATTTTATGGATGCCTCACCTAAAGGAGAAGATATTCGTTTTCTCGCAGATGATGATCTCACACCATTGAAATATTATATTGAGAAATTTGATCCGGTTAATGAAATGGCCATGATCTGGGTTCAGATTCCGATACTTTCAGCGAACAGCAACACGCAGAAAATATGGATGTATTACGGTAACCCGATATCCGTCCCCGGGGATGATAAAAATGCTGTTCTGCCAGTTAGTAATACACTGGTTTACCATTTTGATGGTGACGGATCAGCGCCACAGGACAGCACGGCCTATGGCAATCATTCCAGCTTATTTACGGCAGAAAAAGCAAGCTCATCATTAATTGCAGGTGGCATCAAATTTAATGGGGCGGGTATGTTTGAAATTGCTGATACGCCTTCATTAGCAATGGATCCCTCAACAGGGTGGTCAATTTCCGCCTGGATAAAAATAGATACGGCGCAACAGTCCACGTTATTTTCACGTCGTTTCGTCAATGACAAATTACAATTGTCAATAGATGGCGACAATCTTTATGCGCGTTTGGAAAATGAAGCGGGCAATGTTATTGAAACAGCACATAACACAAGCTTGATGCCAGGAAGCTGGCATCATGTGGCACTGGTTATTTTCGGCAATAAGTTATCTATTTTTCTGGATGGTACGGAAACTTCCTATGTGGAAACCAGCATAACAGAAATGGCAGGATCGATTGTCGTTGGCTCTGATAGTAATGATGAATCTGGATTTATTGGTGAAATGGATGAATTGAAAATCAGTAAGATTGCGTTAACAAGTGACATGATTAAGCTTGCAGTAAAAGGTGAAGGGCCGGGTGCAACCGTTCTAATTTATGGAGAAGACGGACAGCAGGAAGGTGGGGAAGGGGAGCCTTCTTATTTCACCACCACTATGCAAAATGTCACCATTGATGGTTGGGTGGTTATTATTGTACTCATCGTTATGTTTGCAATCAGTGTGGCGGTAATGGTCGCTAAGACCATCGTGATTCAAACAACGATTAAAGATAATCGTTGTTTTCTGGAAAAATTTGCAGCTTTAAGCACTAACAACGTCGACACGCTTGATGGCGATGATAGTGCTGAAGAAAAAGAAATGCGGGAATCACCCTTGTTGATGGCGCTGTCTGGAAAACATACGCATTTTGAAAGCTCCAGCATTTATCGTATTTATCATGTCGGGGTTCAGGAAATGCATAATCGTATGCCCAAGACGGTCGGCGCAAGTGCTACGACACTAACGCTGACATCACAGGCCATTGATGCGATTCGTGCAACCATGGATGCACGCATGGTAAGAGAAAATCAAAGATTAAATAGTCTGATGGTATTGTTGACTATCGCAATTTCCGGTGGGCCCTTTCTTGGTTTGTTAGGAACAGTTGTAGGCGTGATGATTACCTTTGCTGCGATTGCAGCCTCCGGTAATGTCGATGTGAATGCTATTGCTCCGGGTATTGCGGCGGCTCTTGCGGCAACGGTGGCTGGTCTGGCGGTGGCGATCCCCGCGCTGTTTGGTTACAACTATCTGGGTTCACGGATTAAAGATATCTCGGCTGACATGTATGTGTTTGTCGATGAGTTTGTCGCCAAGATTGCTGAGCAGCATAGCTAGGAGTATCACTATGAAAATGCAGGCAGAGAATGAACCCTATGATGAAATAAATATTACTCCAATGTTGGATCTTGCTTATGTGTTGTTGGTTATTTTTATCATTATGACAACGGCTACAGTGCAGGGCATTATGGTGAATTTGCCCAAGGCAAGTGATACCCCGAGTATTGCAAAATCACAAACCAAAGCCATTACGATTACCGCCGATGGTACGATTTTTCTAGATACCTACCCTGTTTCATTGGAACAGCTCGAAGCCACTTTACGCCAGCATAAAGCCGTTAACCCGGATCTCCCTGTAGTCGTTAAAGGTGACGCACAAGTTCAATACCAACTAGTTGTTCAAGTTTTGGATATGCTAGGACAACTCGATATTACTCAGATTGGTCTCGTTACTCAGAAGCTGGTTAAGTAAGCAGGGATGTTGTCGGTTCATATAAAAAAACACATGCCCAAATTATTGGGCATCGGTTTTGTCCTCATTGTTGCCATTGGTGCAACGTTAATTATTAATAACTTTATGGAGGCGAAGTCACATGCGCCTAAAAAGAAAGTACAGCAAATTACTCTGGTCAAGCCCCCTCCACCGCCACCCCCGCCGCCGAAAATTGAGAAGCCGCCGGAGCAGGAGGTAAACCGCGATGAAATCGATATTCCTGAGCCGGAGGCGATGGAAGATATACCGGAGCTTGCAGACGCTCCGCCTGCTGGAGAATTATTAGGCCTGGATGCGGATGGTGGTGCGGGAAGCGATGGTTTTGGTTTGATTGGTCGCAAGGGAGGTCGTGGCCTACTTAGTGGTGCGGGTGATCCCAATGTGGTTTATGCGAGTAAATTACAACATGAAATTGAAAATATCCTGGCTCAGGTTGATGAATTGCGAAGTTTTGCCTATTCAGTAAAAGCCAACATATGGGTTGATGTAAGCGGGCAGATAAGCAAAGTCGTATTGTTAACCTCGACAGGGCGAAAGGATATTGATCAAAAATTGATCGCCTCGATTCAACAGGTATCTTTAAATGGAATTATACCGGATGGTTTACCGCAACCAATAAAATATCGCCTGTCTTCACGAATTTAATAACCTGATTTAACTTTTACCTGGAATACATAATGAAAATTGTTTATCGCATTTTGCCGTTAATAATACTGACCATAATCACAGCTTCATCCCATGCTGCTGAGAAGGCGGAGTTGTTGAAAATTAAAAATACGACAAATGAATTAATTGGCACGTTGGTAAAAGAGGGGGTTATCTCTGAAGAAAAGGCAAAATCATTAATGGCCGATGCTGAGCATAAAACGGATATTGAATTAAAACAAAAAGAGAAGCAAGACGCCAAACCTGAGAAAGGGGTTGTGCGAATCCCTTATGTTCCAGATTTCGTGCGTGAAGAAATACGTCAGCAGGTACGTGCTGAATTACATGAAGATGTTGTTGCTGATGTGATGGCACAAGCTAAAAATGAGCGTTGGGGAATGCCTAATGCATTACCTGACTGGACTCGACGGTTTAAGTTTAAAGGTGATTTTCGTTTGCGCTATCAGGGTGATTATTTTAGCCCGGATAATCATCCATTAGGTTATTTTGACTGGCAGAAGATAAATCAGAGTGGCGGTCTGGATAAGGCTGGCGATGAAGCTTATTTGAATACAACAGAAGATGTAAATCGACTTCGTATACGTATGCGCCTTGGAATAGATGCCACAATAACAAATAATTTTAAAGCCGGCCTGCGTCTGGCGACGGGTAACCCGAATGATCCTGTGTCAACGAACCAAACCTTGGGTCAATATGGAACGGCTTATGGGATATCGATTGATCAAGCCTATCTAAAATATGATTATTTCAATTTGGACGGTTATCCATCGATGTCTCTGTGGGGGGGACGGATACCGAACCCCTGGTTTTCAACTGACTTGGTTTATGATGACGATTTGAATTTTGAAGGTCTGGCATCTCAATTCAGATTTGGCCTTGATGGTGGCGATGATCTTTTTGAACAGGATGAGCGTATGCGCAGTCTGTTTCTAACACTGGGTGTCTTTCCTTTACAGCAATCATCACGTTATACCGACAAGTGGATCATTGGCGGTCAGTTTGGTACTGATTTGAAATTTGAAGATCAGTCCCGCCTTAAAATAGCGCTGGCGTATTACGATTATAAAAATATCCAGGCAGTACCGAATACGCTTGGCAGTGTCGAGAATGACTGGTCGGCACCTGAATTTATGCAAAAAGGCAACACGGTTGCACGAATTAGTAATGACCTGGGTGAAACAGCGGCGGAAACACGACTGGTGGGTCTGGCCTCGGATTTCAATATTTTAAATCTCACGGGAGAATATGATTATGCCGGTTTTGCACCTATTCATTTGATTGTGACCGCTGACTATGCCAAAAACCTGGGTTTCGACAAGCAAGAAGTGAGCAATTTGAATGGCGGTGAAATTGATGAACAAACTACGGCATACCGAGCTAAATTTACATTGGGTTGGCCTATAGTTAGTAAGTTTGGTGACTGGCAGGCTTTTCTTGGTTGGCGTTATATTGAACGGGATGCGGTACTGGATGCTTTTACCGACTCTGATTTTCATCTCGGTGGAACGGATGCGAAAGGTTGGGTAGTTGGTGGAAAATACGGTTTAACCGAAAGCACCTGGTTGCGTGCGCGGTGGTTATCGACTGATGAAATTAGTGGGCCGTTGTTGGGAATTGATATTCTACAACTTGATCTGAATGCGAAATTCTGAGCCTGAGAGTTAACGCGGAGAACGATTATGAAAGTAAAAGCCTCATCATTAATTTTAGTCTGTATGAGTATGCTGTTGTTGTTTACAGGGCATGCCAATGCAGAGGCGCGACGTGATGCTGGTGCGGCGGATCCCCTACGGAAGATGCAATATATGTTACGTCAACTGTCACAGGAAAAATCTAAGCTAGAAGCTAAAAATGGAAAGCTTAAGCTTGATTTTAAAGCTGAAACAGAAGAAAAGGAAAAGCTACAGGTAAAGCTTGAAAAGCTTGAAGCACGATTTGGAAAATCAAAGGATAATAATTTGAAGCTGGTGGCTAGAGTTAAGCAGGATAATGAACGCATGAAGGAAATGATTGAAAAATACCGAGAAACCGTGAGTAAGTTACAAGTTTCAAATCGAGACAATCAGTTGCTTGTGAATGCAGTTAATGAACGAAACCAATGGATAGATCAGTGTCAGTTAAAAAACTCAGACATGTACACGCTAAATATTGAATTAATGCAACGCTATCGAAATAAAGATTTCAGCGATGATGCTCTGGAAAAAGAAACCTTCACAGGCTTAGTTGCTGTCGAGTTGGAAAATCAGGAGCAGGAGTACCATTTTCGGCTCGATGATTTACAGTCGGTAAAATTTGTACAATAGTAATTGCCGGTATAAATATGCGCAGCATATAGTAGCGTGCTGATGCTGGGTTTATATTATTTATTTTTTAATCGGGCGTCCATATAATTTACCAGGCGTGCTCTATTTTCCTTGTTTTTGAATATTTGTATATGTGAATAACCGTCGAATAGCCACAACTGTTTTGGGTGTTCTGAGGCAGCATGAAGGTTGGTGGCATGGTGTGCGGGGATAGCTTGATCATCGTTGCTATGAACAATGAGAATGGGTATGGGGCTTATATTTTTTACTGCATCAATTGGGCGACAGCAATCTGTGATCAAATAAGACAGGGGATATTGAAATGGCCATGTTAGCCAGAATCTATCTAATGTCTCTCGGCTGATGTCTCTGTAACTAGTGAAAGCTCCCTCGACGATGATGCCTTTAATATTTTTTCGTGGTTGGTATTGTGATAATCCTTGCAAGCTAATTGCGGCTCCAAGGCTTTGACCAAAAATAAATATTTTATTAGTGTCGATTTCTTTTATATTTTTTAGAGCATCCATTGCCGCATTAAAATCAATGAGCAAACCTTCAATGCTGGGTTGGCCTTCGGAATAGCCGTAGCCACGGTAATCAAAGATAAATACGTTGAATCCTGCATCGGGTAACCAGAAGATGCTGGCAATATGAGTGCTGATGTTCTGAGCATTTCCATGTAAAAATAAAATCGTGGCGCGGGCAGAATCTTTTGCCGGTAAAAACCAGCCGTGTAATTTTAGCCCATCACTGGTATTAAAATAAACATTCCTTGCTTCAATGTTAACCTGTGCAGGTTCAATGTAGTGTTTTTTTTCCGGGTGAAATATTAGGTTGTTGCAAGCGCTGAGCGAGAAAACGATCAGGATAATAAAATATAGTTTGTAATGAAATATAGAAGGCATCAATAATAAACGTGAAGATTGATGGAAATTTCATTGCCCAGATTATTCTCTGCACCACTGCGTTTCATGTTAAGGCGTAGCGCCATATCCCGTGAGAAACTAAAGCTCTGATTTAGGCTGTAGTCAAGATAAGTCATGTTTAAATTTATGCCGTAGCGTTGCATACGGCCATTTAACCATAGTTTCCACTGAGGGTTAAGTTTCCATAACAATCCAAGTCCAGGGCCTGCGGCCAGGGAGAAATAATTATCCAGGTTTTTGTGCAGTATCAGAGTTCCTTCAAGTAGAGCAAATATGCGTAAGTCCTTGTTAACCGACCAGGTTCGTCCTGCGCCACTGTTTACTGTATAGGGTAAGCTATTGTCACTGACATTATCGAGGGGAAGTCGTTCAAGGCCGGTATTGAATTTCCATGAAAGGGCATTAAAGTCCTGTGTGTGTGGTGTGACTGAGTAAATATCAATTAAAGTTAGCTGCTGTATATTGATTTTATTTGTGTAATCATCAAAACGCAGGCGAGTTTCCAGAAAATTTATTTGCGCACCGGCGACATGGCCTTTATCAGAATCAAGTAAATCGTGGTAGGCCGGTCGCCAGCTTAGATCGAAGAAATTACTTTTTTTATCTGAGCCAGCCCCGAAAATCAGGCGAGAAGATGGATGTCCTTGATCAGGACGTGTCTCAGGTACTAGCGGCATGGGCGGAGCCTGTGATTCTGCAAGACTACTGCGAGCTGAAAGTAATTTTAGTGATCGTGGCGCACTGTCTTCGCGAGTTATTTTTCTACGGCGATATTTATATTGAAGGTAATCATAGGCAGTGCTGACTATTAGCGCTTTTCTTGAATCCGACAAACTATTTAGCTTGTTATGGTTTGGTAAAATATTACCATAGGCGAGTTCGCGAACTTGTTGGCGTTCTACATCATTTAATAAATCAAGCTGGTATGAAAGTGTGGTTCGAGCAGATGGCCGATAATGTACACTTTTTAGTATGTCGCTAATTTCAAGTATGGCTCGTACCGTATCAATGGGAATGGCATCATAGGGAAATTGCTCTTTTAAATTAAGTTCGGGGCGAGTAAGATCCAGTAGCGCGAGTAATTGATAAGAACAGTTTTCGTCAAGAAAGTAATAATCGAAACGAATTTTTTGCAATTCCCATAAGTGCAGGAGCATGCGCTTTATTTCATCGGGCGTAAAATTAAGATTATATTCCCAAATGTCTCGGCTTTCCAGATCGCTATAGTCATTTACTTTTGTGTAGTAGGCCTGAATTGAAAAGTAACCTGCCTGGCCACCGGTAAGACCTTCAATAGCATACGTCAAGCCACTGAATTCAGTTTTTTCGGCCGCAAAATTTATGGCCGCAGAAGTTAGGACTGTGCTGTGACTGGATTCAGGTTTATCGAGCCGTAAAAAAGTATGACCAAACATGGTTGAAGGATTATTAATATAGGCAGAAGGAAATATTAGTGTCAGACTGTTTCCTTCCAGCGTGGCTAGCCATTCACTCAGTTCTGGGCAAGCCTGTTCGGGTAATTTTTCTGGGTTAAATGCTAGCGTTTGTTTTAACCAGTGATAGCGGGCAGGGAAACGGCATTGAGAGTGAAGTTGTGTTTCATTTTTATCTACCGGAATAAAAAATTGCCTTAGTGTTGCTTCAAGTTCCGCCTGGGGATTGGTTTTACCCTTGATTGAATTAAAAAATCCTTCACTATCGGCCTGACTTTGGACACCCGTTAAATATTTGTTATCTTTATAATGTAAAAGCTTAAACCAGTATGGGTGCTGAGCAAGGTTGGCTGTTTTTGTTTTTTGGATGAGTATGTCAAGGTATTCATTGGAATAAGCTGGTAGTGATAATACCAGAAACAGAAATAGAAATTGTATATGGAATAGATGCTTCATTAGATTTAGGCAATAAAAAACCCGGGGGTAGTGACCACCGGGTAGTTTTTTTCATCGATGCAGTTTAGATCGTATATTGAGCTAGAACTTCATCTTCTGACATTATAGCTGCCATGACGCTGATAGCTTCTTCACTAGTGGTGGAGGTAGAGCTGAAGATTTGATCAAAGTTGTTTTTGCTCATTGAGAAAAAACGTGTCTTATGCTCTTCAGTCATGCCCATCAGTGCGGCCAGCGTGTCCATGGACTCACCCCGGCCAATGGCCATATCATGAGCCACTTTATCAATATTGGCGGTCATGAAAGTAGAAACAGCAGCATAAGATTTAACCTTGCCATCAGCTGCACAGCCTACTGTATTTGAAGAAATACCAAAGGTCTGGTTACCCAATGTGTTATTAGTAGTACTAGCTAGAACTTGGGAAACTTTGTCAGTTTTTCCACTAAAGACCATTGCACCCCAACCACAGCCAACATTGACGGATTCTGCCTGAACTGAAGTTATTGCAAGAGTTGAGAAGATTGATGCAAGAAGTATTTTTTTCATCGAAACATCCTTATGTTTTGAAAAATAAAGTATCGCATTTAAGTAGGTAAATATTGCCATATATGCTTTTGTATATGACCCGTACTTAATAACAGAATATTTGTATCGTGTCTAATATTATGGTTCGGAAATATGAAGTGGTTAAATGTATGCCATAACATAATGAGAAGTGATTTTAAAATGCTAGCGTGATGGATATTGGTGCCCCGGAGACGATTCGAACGTCCGACCTGCCGCTTAGGAGGCGGCTGCTC
>CAZIJT010000006.1:0-1141 GCA_964539595.1 uncultured Thiohalophilus sp.
TATTTAGGGTGTTTATTTTATTGAATTCTTCATTCATGGTTCGGCAAGCTCATCACGAACAGAGAAATAAATCAGCGCTTCGCTAAATTTTAAGCTCCAGCTTATCAGGCATTCTGTGCCTTCTGCTCTTCTTCAACCTGCTTGCGCACCTCATCCATATCCAGCTCTTTGGCCTGCTCCAGCAGCTTTTCAAACGCAGATCCCTGCATCGCGCCAGCCTCAGAATAAATAATAATCTGCTCCCGGAAAATCATCAGCGTGGGAATGGAGCGAATATTAAATTGCCCGGCCAGTTCCTGCTCGGCCTCGGTATCCACCTTGGCAAAAACAATATCTGGATATCTTTCAGACATTTCCTCATAAACCGGCCCAAAAGACTGGCAGGGGCCACACCAGGGAGCCCAGAAATCAAGAACAACAAAGTCATTGTTTTCAATAACTTCGGGCAAATTGTCTTTGGTAAGTTCAACGCTGGCCATGGGTTTTCTCCTGCGGCATTAAAAATGATCTAAATTAGAAGTTACTTATATATGTAACTATTGCCCAGATTTCAAGACTCGCAACCAAATAAACGAATAAAACTCGGGACAGCTAGCCCCAGACGCACGTCTGGTGAGGATATCTCAGGCAGGATTTAGGGCGACCGGGGCACCCATTTTCAGATGATAAAGGTAATCTTGAAGGATACGGTTATGATCAAAGCACAAGCTATCCGGTAAATTAGCCAGCGGAAACACCTCAACAGCGTTTGCATCATCCGCGGCCACCGGCGAGCCTGAGGCTGTCGCAACATAAACAGCACTCACGGTATGTCCTCGCGCATCCCGCGCCGGATCGGAATAACAGCCCAACAGATAGCTAAGGCTGACCGTTAGTGATATTTCTTCCCTGGCTTCCCGTACCGCCGCCTGTTCCAGCGTCTCGCCCACATCCACAAAGCCACCCGGCAAAGCCCAGCCATGAGGTGGATAGCGACGCTCAATCAAAACAATTGGATTTTCAGGCCGGTCGATCAGCTCAACAATAATATCGACCGTCAACCGCGGCGTAACGGGTTGATTCATGAGGACTGCTGATTCTTATTGATAAAACGAATAATTCGGCGGCGGGCACGTTTGTCTGGCCGTTTCTTTGGGCCACT